>NZ_BMDZ01000037.1 GCF_014636235.1 Tistrella bauzanensis | reverse complement strand
TTGAGGATTCGACACCCCGAGCCTAACGGCTCAAGGCGAGCAACGCCGCTCTCCCTTTTTCAACAATGACCGGGACATCCCCTGTTCCTGCTGCTGCAACTGACACTGCGTCAGGACGAACAGGGGCTGGCGATCGATCTGTTCGAGCAGCAGGACCTGAATGTCGACCGGTCAGGCCGGGGAAGCCGGAGCCGCTTCATCGAGAACCTGCGGAAGCATTGCGGCTCCGAGGATGGCGTCATTATCCGGGCCGGCAGTTCCACCGATGTCACCGTCGGCGATATCCGGGCCACCGTCGGGCCGGTGCGGCTGTTCAGCGTCGATGGCGGCCACACCGAAATGCTGACCGCCAACGATCTGGCGCTCGCCGCCGGGGCACTGGCCGAAGGCGGCATCGTCATTCTGGACGACCACTTCAACCCGTACTGGCCCGATGTCGCGGCGGGGCTGGGCCGGCATATTTTCGTCGACCGGTCACCGCTACGGCCATTCGCGATCACGCCGGGCAAGGTGTTCCTGTGCGCGCCCGAATGGTCCGAGACCTGGCGCGACGCGCTGATCAAGGCCTTCCCCACCGCACATGAGAAGCACAGCGAGATGTATGGGGCGCCGGTGGAGATTCTGGGCCTGGGCCGGTTCTCGCTGCGCAGCGAGGCCGACCGCCACGTCTCGCAGCTGAAGGCCTATGTGAAGACCCGGCCGGCGCTCGCCGCGTTCGCGCGCAAGGTTACTGGTCGGGAGGAATAAGGCACCGGCCGGGACAAGGCCTGAACGGGCCTGCGCGCCGTCAGCGCAGGGCCATGGTGGACGGCAGCCACAAGGCGATATCGGGCCATATCATCACCAGCCCCAGCCCCAGCACCATCAGCAGAACATAAGGCGCCACACCCCGGATGATCTCACCCATCGGCACATGGGTGATCGCCTTGATGGTGAACAGGTTCATACCCACCGGCGGCGTGATCAGCGCCATTTCCAGATTGATGGTCAGCAGGATGCCGTACCAGATCGGGTTGATGCCCAGATGGGCCAGTACCGGCAGCACCACCGGCGTGGTGATCAGGATGATCGAGATCGTCTCAAGGAACATGCCGAGCAAGGCGATCAGCAGCATCATCGCGATCAGGAAGCCGGCGACGCCCACCTCCCAGTGCACCACCAGTTCCACCAGTTCCTGCGGCACGCGCATCTTGGTCAGCACATGGCCGAACACGCCCGCCGCCGCCAGGATCATGAACAGCATCGCCGAGGTGCGCGCGGCATCCATGGCCGAGGCCCAGAGATCGCGGATGCCGAAATTGCGATAGACGATCACCGACACCAGCAGCGCCGCCAGGCCGCCGGCAGCCGCCGCCTCGGTGGCGGTGAACACGCCCGCATACATGCCGCCCAGCACGAAGACCGGCAGCGACAGCGCCCAGCCCGACCGGCGCAGCGCCCGGGCCATTTCAGAGAGCGAGGCCCGTGGCGGCCGCAGCCGCTGGCCACGATCGGCGAAGGCGCACCACAGGGCGAACAGCCCGGCGATCATCACCCCCGGCAGGATGCCGGCCATGAACAGACCGCCGATCGAGGTGTCGCTGATCACGCCATACAGAACCATGGGCCCGGATGGCGGGATCAGGATGCCCAATGTGCCGCCGGCCGCGACCACGCCATAGGCCATGCGCGGGCTGTAGCCGTAATGGATCATCTGCGGGATCGCCACGGCGCCGATGGTCAGCGCGGTGGCGATGCTGGAGCCCGAGATCGCCGCGAAGATCGTGCAGGCGAACACCGTGGCGATGCCGATCCCGCCGGGCAGATGCCGGAGCAGCGTATGGGCGGTTTCGTACAGATCGTCGACCACCCTGCCGCGGATCATGATATGGGCCATCAGCGTGAACAGCGGGATCGCCACCAGCAGATAGCTGTCGAGCTGGCCGAAGACGATGTCGCCGATGCCGCCAAGGTCGCCCTGGGTCGCCAGCAGCAGGCCGCCCGCGAACAAGCCCAGCCCGGTGAACACCGGCAGGCCGGTCAGCAGCACCGCGACCACGCCGACCAGAATCAGAAGAAAGGTCATGGCAGCGGCCGCCCCCGGGCGTCGCCCGCATCATCGGGCAGGTCGACCGCATGCAGCCCCGCGGCCATCCGCGCCAGGCCCGACAGCGCGCCCAGCACCAGCAGCACGCCGCCCAATGGCACAAAGCCCTGCGGATATTCCATCGGCATCGCCAGATAACCGGTCGACAGGATGCCGATCATCCGCGAGAACGAGATCATCTCCCAGCCTTCGATGATCAGGATCACGCCGACCAGGCCCACGGCGATCAGCCCCGACACCGCCACCACATGGCCCGCGCGCGTGCCCAGCCGCTGGGTCAACAGGTCGACACCGATATGTTCGCCACGGCGCAGGGCATCTGTCGCCCCCAGCATCACCACAGCCACAAGGCCATAGCCGACCAGTTCATCCACCCAGGTGATCGGCTGGCCGGCGAAATAGCGCATCACCACCGACCAGCAGATCAGCACGAAGGATGCCAGCAGCATCGCGGCGGCGATGCCCACGGCGATGAGGGCGATCACGCGCACCACCCGGTCGAAACCGAGCAGCAGGCGGGCGAGGCCGCCCGCGACCACCGGTTCCGGTGGCGGCGGGCGGCGATCGGCGGGCATCCCCGTCGACATCCGGCGGACCTCGTCGATCAGCGTTGTGTGATGAGAACGGTCAGAGCTTGTCCACCATCTCGACCAGCTTCGGCGCGTCGGGGCTGGATGCCTTGAACGCCTCCATCACCGGCGGCAGCATCACCGCCTCGAAGGCGGCGGCCTCTTCCGGGGTCTGGACGTGGATGGTCATGCCCTTTTCCGACAGCGCCTTGATCGCCTCATCGGCGGTCGTCTCGGTCAGCGGGATAGACGCGGCCTCGGCGGCCTTGGCGGCATCGTCCACCGCCTTGCGCAGATCCGGCGCCAGGCCATCATGCCAGGCCGGGTTGACGTAGAGATGGAAATAGACGCTGAAGAACGGCGAGACCGTGCCGTATTTCTGCACCTCATAGAACCGGCGGCTATAGGCCGCCGACACGTCGGTCAGCCCGGCATCGATCACCCCGGTCTGCAGCGCCTGATAGACTTCCGAGCCGGGCATCGCCGCCGGTGCCGCACCGGCCGCGATCAGCCCTTCATCGACCAGCTTGTTCAGGCCGCGGATCTTGATGCCCTTGAAGTCATCGATCGCGAGCAACGGCTTAGCTGCCGAGGTAAAGATCGACTGACGCGTGGTATAGAACCAGGCGATATTGCGGATACCCTTCTCCATCAGCTTCGATTCAAGCAGACCGGCCGCATCCGATCCCGGAAATTTCTTGATCCGGTCCAGATTGGTGAAGAAATACGGCAAGGTGACGATATTCATCTCGGGGATGGTGTTGCCCCACTGAAAATTCGTCGACACCGCCGCCTCGGCCTGCCCGCGCGCCACCGCCGGGTGGTTCTGGTTGGCCTTGAAAGCCTGTTCGGCACCGAAGATCTGAACGTCGATGCCGCCCTTCGAGCGGGTCTCGACATCGGTTGCGAACTGCTCGATCAACTGGGCGATGTGGTGCGCCGGCGGCAACTGATGGCTGATGCGCATCACCACCGGATCGGCGGCGGCGGCGCTGGTGCTGGTGCCGGGCACAGCCAGCACGGCGCAGGCGGCAAGCAGCGCGCCGGCAAGGCCGCGGCTCATCCGCGACGAGAAACGCATGGTCCTGGTCATGGCGGTCTTCCTCCCTTTGTGTCGTCTTGACCCCGGCCTCGCATGGGCCGGTTCGGTCGGTTGAAATCTCTCGTCGCCGCAGCGGGTATGCCGGCATGACCAGTCATACCCGTCACTGCTCAATCAGCCATACCAGACATACCGGTCATACCCCTTTTCCCCGCGGTAAGACCGGCATGCCTGCTCAGGCCACCTCCGGCCCGTCCAGCACGGCGAAACCGCGCACCGCGAACCCCCGGCGCTGGGTCTTCAGGGCATCCAGCAGACGATCGCGCCCATGCCGGACATGCGCCTGCACGGCCTGGGCCGCCTCGTCGCCGGCACCGCCCGTCACCAGTTCAACGATCCGCTCATGCTCCATGAAGGCGCGTTCACGACCGCCGGTGCTCCAGATCTCAAGCCAGCGGCCGCGGGCGATCCGGGTCATCACATCGTCGATCGCCCGCACGAAGAACGCATTGCCCGACAGCCGCGCCAGTTCGACATGAAAGGCGATGCCGATGTCGAACCATTCATCGCTGGAGGTATCGCGCACCTCCGGCAGGATCAGCGGCTCGATGCCCGACAGATCGAGCGCATCGGCCCGCGCCGCCGCCAGCCGGACCACCGTCATCTCGATGGTCTCGCGGAACACATAGGCCTGTTCGATCTCGCCGATATCGATCGGGGTCACGATATAGCCGCGGCCTTGGCGCTGAACCAGCCCCTCCCCCTCAAGCCGGACCAGGGCCGAGCGCACCGGCGTGCGCGAGGCCGCCAGACGGCCTTCCAGCCAGCGTTCCGAAATCGCTTCGCCCGGGCGCAGTTCGACACCCAGAATGGCATCGCGCAGCGCCTGATAGACCGATTGGGTCTGGGTCAGAGTGGTGGTGCGGTCGCGGGTGGCGGTCATCGGGTCCATGTTCGCTTGGGGGACGTCGCCTGACAGTGGTATACCATGAGCCGGTTGCGCAAGGGAATTCGCCGCGGACACGCCCGCCTAGCGCCGCCGACACGAAACCGGCCGGGAGATGTGAAGATGCGGACCATCGGGGACAGGCAGTTGCGTGCAGCCGCCGCGGCACTTCTGGAAGCGGCCGGCAGCGCGCCCGCCGAGGCAGCGATTGTGGCCGATCATCTGGTCGGCGCCAATCTGGCCGGCCATGACAGCCATGGCGTGGGCATGATCCCGCGCTATGTGGAAAACGCCGCCGCCGGCCTGCTGCACCCCAACCGCACCGGCGACATCGTCACCGACAGCGGCAGCCTGCTGGTGGTGGATGGCGGCGCCGGCTATGGCCAGGTGATCACGCGCGACGCCACCGATCTGGCCATCGCCCGCGCCTCGGAAACCGGCGCCGCGATTCTGGCGGTGCGCAACTGCCACCATATGGGCCGGATCGGCAGCTATGGCGAACAGGTCGCCGCCGCCGGCCAGGTGGGGCTGATGTTCGTGAACGTCACCGGCGCCCGGCCGCTGGTGGCCCCGCATCTGGGCTTCGATGCCCGTTTCGCCACCAACCCGATCTGCCTGAGCTTCCCGGGCCGGGGCGGTCAGCCGCCGGTGATCTTCGATGCCGCGACCAGCGCCGTGGCCGTGGGCAAATGCCGGGTGGCGATGAACAAGGGCGACCCGATGGCCGCGGGGCTGCTGATCGACCCTGACGGCCGGCCCACCACCGACCCGTCGGTGATGTTCGCCGACCCGCAGGGCGCGCTGCTGCCGGCCGGCGGCCACAAGGGTTACGGGCTGGCACTGTTCTGCGAATTGCTGGCCGGCGCCCTGACCGGCGCCGGCACGGTCCAGCCGGGCAATCCACGATCGGACGCGATCATCAACAGCATGCTGGCGATCGTCATCGCCCCCGGCCGTCTGGTCGATGCCGGCTGGCTGGCGGCCGAAACCGTGGCCCTGCTGGACTATATGCGCACCGCCCGCAGCCATCCCGGCGCACCGGTGCTGATCCCGGGCGAGCCTGAGATCGCGGCCCGCGCCAACCGCGGCCGCGACGGCATCCCCATCGACGACACCACGCTGGGCCAGTTGCGGACGGCCGGCCTGTCCTCTGGCATGACCGCAGACCGCCTGGACGCGCTGGGGCTTGCTGCCGCCGCCTGAGCCGATAGGGGCCGTCAGCTATTGGCGCGATCATGCGGCCCTCCACCGCCACCCACAGCCAGAGCAGCAGCGAGGCGGCGGCCTGGAGCCTGATGGCGGCGGGCGGGGTGGCGTCATCGGGCAGACCGGCAATGCGCCGCCGCCACAGCAGATGGACCAGCAGCGCATTGCCGACCGCCAGCGCCACCAGCAGCAGCTTCAGGCGAAAACCCGGATGGGCGATCAACGGCCCGGCATCGGCCGCGAACATCATCCCGCCCGAGATCGCCATCAGCACCAGCCCCGCCGCGGCGATCGGGATCAGACGTGCGGCCAGGGCTGCCGGGGCCGGACCGCACATCAGCCCGATGAGCCGCAGATCCAGCAGGCCGATGCCGCCAAGCCGCATCACCAGCCCCAGCAGATGCACCAGATTGGCCAGGGGGTAGAGCACTGCCGATTGCACGGATCGCCTCGCCCACGGCCGATTGTTCCAGCGCCAGCGCCCAAGGCGTCAGCGCCGTAAAGATCTGGCCAACCATCGGCCCCCCTTCCGGCCTTCCGGATGTCGCGCGCCGCGTACAGGGCGTCAGCGCAGTTCCACCGTGGTGCCGCCGGCGGTGATCCGCTCGGCCCGCAATTCGGGCGAGCCGTCGCGGTGCGGATAGCCTTCCACGGTCACCTCGCGACCCTCGGCGATCATCGCCTGGGTCAATCCGCGCGTCTCCATGCGCGCGGGCGGCGCCAGAATGATCGTCCAGTCCCGGCCATCATGGACCAGCACCAGCGAGCCGTGCGGGTTGTCATAGGACGACGACACCACCGGGCCGGTGATGGTCATGGGATTGTCGCTGTCGTACCGGCTCCAGCCGTGATGGGCGAGGGCGGCAACAGGCAGGCTGATGATCAGGGCCGCGGCGGCGGAAGTCGCGATGCGCATGGTCCTGTCTTTCAGATGGTTCATGGTCTGGATGATGCCGGGATCAGAATGATGTTGGGCGATGCCCGCACGAGAAAAAGGCTCCATTGCGTCCATGGCACGAAACCCCGGCGATCCTTCCGGGTTGGCCATCCTGCGGGCCCGGCCCCATGCGGAACCGGCCCCATGCGGAACCGCCCCCCTGCGGGACCGGGCCTTCTGGCGGATCATGGAGCAACACAGAGGGATCAGATGGTTGAACGGACCAACGGCTTCCATCAGCATGGCAAAGGCCGGGCGGAGGCGACCCGCCGACGCTATTTCGCGATCCATGTCGCGGTCCAGGCCCTGTGTGCGCTGTTGTTCGTGACCGGCGGCATCCTGACCCTGATGCGCGACGCCACCTCCGCCGCAAGCTGGGTCTATCTGGCGGGCAGCCTGGCCTTCACGACAGGCCCGATCATCCGCCTGCTGCATGAACGCGCCCACCGACGTTTCCAGAAGCTGCCCATGACCCCCGACCGGATACAGGCGATGCGCCACCCGATGGTCCGCTCACGCCGCCAGGGAACCGCCAGCGGCCTGACCGGCGGCAAGGCCCGCGTGTCAGGCGGCCATGACACACGCTGATGCCACATATGACAAAACCCCCTGGTTTCCCAGGGGGTTTTGATGGTGGGCGCGACAAGGTTTGAACTTGTGACCCCTACGATGTCAACGTAGTGCTCTACCGCTGAGCTACGCGCCCTTGTCCGCATCCGACCCGCTGCCTGCATGTGCTGCCTGCCCGGCTCTGATGTGGGCGTTGATATAGCGCAGGCCATCCGGTCACGCAAGCATGGAAATGCGCCGATGATGCCTGAATGTCATCTCCAGCCATCCGGCACCCGCCTCCCCGGCCATCCGGCACCCGACCCGTTTCTCCGCCGCCCGCCGCCATGCGCCGGGCACATGGCCGGTTTCCGGTCGCCAGCCCCATGGTTTTCGGCCCATGATGATGACAGGGGCGCCGGAATGCCGTATTCATGTGCCCCTGGATCGGTGCGGCACTTCGGATGGGACCGGATGGCTTTGCACCGGCGGCAGATCGGGGGATACGCCTGACCGATGGCCGACATCGCCTTCGACATGGAAGACCGCGTGGACGCGGTCGCGGCGGCAGCCGCCATCTACGGGATCGACGACCTCGTCGACCCCGCCGTCGAGGTATTGCGCCCGGCCCATCCGCGCCTGCCCTTCGTCTTTGCCTCGCCCCATTCCGGTGACTGCTATCCGGAAGGGTTCCGCGATGCATCAAGGCTCGGCCCGCTGACCCTGCGCAATTCGGAAGATGCCTTTGTCGACGGGCTGTATGGTGCCGCCCCGGCACTGGGCGCGCCGCTGCTGCGCGCCCGGTTTCCGCGCGCCTATGTCGACGTAAACCGCGAGGCCTATGAGATCGACCCGCAGATGTTCGCGGATGGCGTGCCAAGCTTCGTGAACGCCAATTCCCGCCGCGTGCTCGGCGGGCTCGGCACCATTGCCCGGGTCGTGACCAACGGGCTGGAAATCTATGCCCGCAAGCTGCTCTGGGCCGAAGCGGAACTGCGGATCGCGCGCTATTACTTTCCCTATCATGCGGCGCTGAAGGCGACCATCGACGAGGTCCGCAGCCGGTTCGGCGGCGTGCTGCTGGTCGACTGCCATTCCATGCCCTCGGTCGGCGGACCGATGGACCACGACCCTGGCGCGCCGCGGGTGGATTTCGTGCTGGGCGACCGCTTCGGCGCCGCCTGTGCGCCGCGGGTGATCGACACCGCCCAGATCACGCTTGAGCGGATGGGCTATAACGTCGCCCGCAACCGCCCCTATGCCGGCGGCTTCGTGACCGAACATTACGGCCGGCCGATCGCCGGCGTGCATGCCCTGCAGATCGAGATCAACCGCGCTTTGTATATGGACGAGGCGCGGCTTCGCCCGCTGCCGGGCTTCGAGGCCGTGGCGGCCGATATCGCCCGGCTGATCGACACGATGGGACGGGATACGGCGCTGCTGGCCGCCATCGGCGTGGAACGACGAGGCTGACCGCCGCGGCACGCCGGCCTCTGCCGCCGTCCCGGCACCCCGGCATCCGCAAGGATGCCCGCCACCGGCCCGACCGTCGCCCGCGGTCCGGGCTGCGACCCAGCTTCGATGATCGAAGGGCGCCCCGTTTCCGATGGCTGTACTGACCATGCCCAAGCCCGACCGCCACCCGCTGCCCCAACCGGGCGTCATCGTCCGCGACGCGACCGACGCCGATATGGCGCAGGTGCATGCGATCTATACCTATTACGTGGCGAACACCACCGTCAGCTTCGAGCTGGTGGCGCCGGATCTGAACGAGATGCGCGCCCGCCGGCTGGCGGCGCTGGACCGTGGCCTGCCCTATCTGGTGGCGGTGGAAGATGGCGAGATCAAGGCCTTCGCCTATGCCGCCCCCTTCCGGATGCGTGCCGCCTATCGGTTCACGGTCGAGAACTCGGTCTATGTCGGCCGTGGACAGACCGGGCGCGGCCTGGGCAGGGCCGTGCTGGCCGAACTGGTCCGGCGCTGCACGGCCGCCGGATTCCGCCAGATGGTGGCGGTGATCGGCCACCCCGGCAACCCGGCCTCGCTGGCCCTGCATCAGGGGCTGGGCTTCGTCCATGCCGGCGAGTTCAAGGCGATCGGCCATAAATTCGGCCGCTGGATCGATGCGATCATGCTTCAGCGCAGCCTGGGCGAAGGCGCATCGACCCAGCCCGACGACTGATGCAGGCGAATGGCGGGCGCTGCCGCGCGCGCCCGTTATTCGTTTCATTTGAAACCATCCAGGCTTGAAAATCGCCGGGGCGGCGCGCAGACTCGGCCTCAAACGCCCCCTTTATCGGAGCGATGAGGATTTTCATGACCACGACCCCAAGCTATCGCGACCACCCGGCCGAGATCCGGGACGACTTCACCACGGATCAGCGCTGGGAGACGCTGACCGAGGAGGAGCACGCGATCTGGCGCCTGCTGTTCGAGCGCCAGGCCGGTATCCTGCGGGACCGCGCCGTGCCCGCCTTCATCGATGGCCTGACCGGGCTTGGCATCGCCGCCGAGGGCGTGCCGAATTTCGAGCGGTTGAGCGACGTGCTGGAAAAGGCCACCGGCTGGCGCATCGTCTGCGTGCCGGGGCTGGTGCCGGACGAGGTGTTCTTCCGCCATCTGTCGGAACGCCGGTTTCCGTCGACCAGCTTCATCCGCAGCCGCGCCCAGTTGGACTATCTGCAGGAACCCGATGTCTTCCATGACATCTATGGCCATGTGCCGCTGCTGATGAACCCGGTCTTCGCCGATTACATGCAGGCCTATGGTCAGGCCGGCCTGCGCGCCTCATCGCGCGACAGCCTGCACAATCTGGCCCGGCTTTACTGGTACACGGTGGAATTCGGGCTGATCGCCACCGATGACGGGCTGCGGATCTATGGATCCGGCATCGCATCGTCGAAGGGCGAGTCGATCTATGCGTTGGAAAGCCCGAAGCCCAACCGGCTGGGTTTCGACCTGAAGCGGGTGATGCGGACGAAATATCGCATCGACGATTTCCAGGAGACCTATTTCGTCATCCGCTCGTTCGAAGAACTGTTCGAGGAAACCGCCCAGGATTTCCAGCCGATCTATGACGAGATGGCCACGGCCAGCGATTACGAGCCGGGACAGGTGCTGCCGGAAGACCGTCGTTTTGCCCCCAACCCGCCGGGCACCGACAGCGCCGCCGCCTGAACGCCGCCCGACCGAGACCGATCGGATACCGGCATCGGCCGTCAATTCCTGATGGCCGGTGCCGGCCGCGGCCCGCACGCGCCGCCGGATATCCGACCCTGCCGACGGCGCATGACGGTTGCCGACCTGTCGCACGGACATAGCGGAGCGGCCCCGCCCTGATCGCCGTCCCGATGGGAGCCTCAGAGACTACACCGTCAAACCGTGACAGAGCACTGGTTCTGACAAAAAAAGGCCGCACCAGAAGACTGGCGCGGCCCAAAGTCTAGGGAGGAAACGCCCAAGAAGATGGGCTGCATCACCAGATGCCTCAGCACCTCATGACGCACTGCAAAAGATACGCTGCGACGCAGCATCAGTCAAGAGGGGAACTGTAATCGGTTTCACACCCGCAGGACGGGTTCCTAACCAAGGACAAATCCTGCCTGGGCAGGGTTGCCTGATCCGCGATCTGCAGCGGAGATTTTGCCGCACCGCAACATATTCGGCGCAAAAAGAAAGGCCGTACCAGAAGAACTGATACGGCCCAAGTCTAGGGAGGAAACGCCCAAAAACTGGGCTGCAACAGCGGCGCCGCCAAGCGCCCGTTACAAGACTCAAGATACGTTGCGCCGCACAAAGGGTCAAGGGGATTGTGGCGTTTTTTGTGCGGCCACTTTTGGCAAAAAAGCCTTCAATTCCGCGACTTCATGCAGGATATGCATGGCCAGCATGCCCGTTCGGCATCTGCGCAGATGCAGCATGAATGCCGGAGTCCATCGCGACATCCGCGCTGGACGCGCCCTGAAAAAAAGGCCGCGCCAGAAGACTGGCACGGCCCAAAGTCTAGGGAGGAAACGCCCAAAAGATGGGCCACGGCCGCGAACGCCTGAGCATTCAGCCTGCCGCGTTGCAACATATAAGGGGTGCCGACCAAAGAGGCAAGCTTAATTCGTGCCCTTAATTTATGCATCAGTCATGCGGCCGGTTGGCCCGTCACCGAAGCCCTTTTGGCATGGAACTTGAATGAAGTGGGGGACCAGCTCGGGGCCATGATTCCCGTCAGCGCCGCCCCTCATCCGTCGGAAGTTCCGCGATGTTACCCACCACCCCTCATCCCCATGGCCACATGTCACCCACCCCGGCGTCGACTGCCGGCGCGGTGCGGCCACGGCTCGCCACGCTGAAAGCCGCGCCACGCCTGGGATTTGCCATGCTGGCCACCGCCCTTGCCGTGGCCGGCCTGCTGTTGGCGATGGCGCCGGCCAAGGCTGCCGGCGACGCCGACTGGGCGATCTGCGACCGCGCCATCAGCGACGCCGAAGACCGGCACGGATTGCCGGATGGCCTGCTGGCGGCGATCGCGCTGGCGGAATCGGGCCGGTGGAGCAAAGAGGCGGCGGCAAGAACTGCCTGGCCCTGGACGATCTATGCCGAGGGCCGTGGCCGCTACCTGGCAAGCCGTGCCGAAACGCTGGCCGAGATCCGCAGCCTGCGCGCCAAGGGCGTGCGCAATATCGACATCGGCTGCATGCAGGTGAATTTTCATTTCCACGGCAAGGAATTCGACAGCCTGGAGCAGATGGTCGACCCGGCGCATAATGCCGATTATGCGGCCCGCTTCCTGAAATCGCTTCAGACCGAGACCGAAACCTGGACCCGGGCGGTCGGCTATTATCACAGCCGCACGCCCAGCCATTCCAAACCCTATCGCGACCGGGTGCTGGGCTTCTGGCTGGACCGCAACGGCCATGGCGAAGACGATGCCCGCCGCCCCGCGCCGCCATCGCGCATCGCCCAGCCGCCCCGTTCCAACCCGCAGAGCATTGCGGCGCTGCCCGCCATCACCGCATTGACTGATGCCCCCCGTCCGGCCGATGACGAGACCCGTCTGGCCGCCGCCGATATCGAGGCCGACGAGGCAGGGGCCGGTGCCATCGCACCACGCACCCCCCCCAGCCGCGCCCATATGCCCCAGATCGCCCGTGGCGCCACCGCCGGGCCGGCGCTGCCGACCTCGCGCGGGATCTATCGCTCGCCCACCGGGCAGACCTTGCGGATGATGCGCGGCAGCGGCAGCATCGCGCTGCAATGACCCCGGGCTTTCCGACAGGCCCACAGGCCACGCGGCGTATCGGTTCAGCCACAACACGCGGCCATGAAAAACCCGCCGCCGGCAATGCCGGGGCGGGTTGTCCGATTCCAGATATCAAGACCGCTTTAAGTCCCGAACCGCGCGGGCCGGTTTCGCCGGCGGTCAGTTCGGCTGATTGCTGCCGCGCAACTGGCGATGGCCGCCCGAGGCGCGCGCCGCCAGGATCTGCTGCTCGTTCACCACACCATCGGCGATCGCCAGATCCAGCGTCTTCTTCTGCACCTTCTCGAAGGCGCGCACCTCGATCTGGCGCACCCGCTCGCGGCTGATGCCGTAAACCTGGGCCAGATCCTCCAGCGTCGCCGCCGGCTCCTTCAGGCACCGCTCGGTGAAGATGTGGCGCTCGCGCTCGTTCAGATCCTCAAGCGCCGACTGCATCAGCGACATGCGCTTGGTCTGTTCCTCATTCTCGGCAACCGTGGTTTCCTGGCTGGGGCGGCTGTCGGTCAGCCAGTCCTGCCACTCGGCATCACCTTCGGCCGAGACCGGCGCGTTCAGCGACTGATCGGGGCCGGCGAAGCGGCGGTTCATCTCCACCACCTCGTGCTCGCCCACATCCAGCTCGGTGGCGATCTTCTTCACCACCTCGGGTGGCAGATCGCCGGCTTCGATGGCGTTCATCTGGTTCTTCAGCCGGCGCAGGTTGAAGAACAGTTTCTTCTGGGCAGCCGTCGTGCCCATTTTGACCAGCGACCATGACCGCAGGATGAATTCCTGGATCGAGGCCCGCACCCACCACATCGCATAGGTGGACAGGCGGAAGCCGCGATCGGGGTCGAAGCGCTTCACGGCCTGCATCAGGCCGACATTGCCTTCGGCGATCACATCCTCCAGCGGCAGACCATAGCCCCGATAGCCCAGCGCGATCTTCGCCACCAGCCGCAGATGGCTGGTGATCAGGCGGCGCGCGGCTTCAGCGTCGGCATGGTCACGCCAGCGACAGGCCAGCATGAACTCCTCGTCCGCCGCAAGGATCGGGTACTTCTGAATCTCGTTCAGATAGGTCGACAGATTGCTGCCGCCCGACATGGCGGGAAGATGAGCGACCAAGACCTGCTCCTTTCGTCGTCGAGACCGAAAATGCCGCCGGACCCGGTAGTCGGCATCCGATCGGCATGTCCGTCTCAAGATGGGTACGACAAAGCGCCCCGGCAAGACAGCCTGCCGTGATCATTCAGTGTCGGCTGCGGACCGGCCGGCAATGTCGTGCCCGTCGCGCTTCAACGCAATCAGCCGGCATCCGATCCACGATGCCGATCGTACTCCTTGTGTCCCGCTCCGCAAGCGCAGTCCCTGTGTCTTCAAAGGTCTTCAATTGTCCGGCCGCGGGCGGTCCGCCGGGCGGCGGCACTGCGCGATCAACCCGCGATGCGCCCGGCGGTTCCGATATGTCGGCGCCCCCCCTGTTCGCGGGGGAAGGCCGTGGCACAGCTTTTGCGCTTGAGGGGTATCCGACGCCGGATGCAGCGGACGGACGGCGAAACGGCCCCGCAGGATTGCGGAATGCAATGCAGGGCGCCGAAATCGTCGCAAGTTGCATCCGGCCACGACGCGGCACCGGCAGCCGCACACGCTCACGGTGGACGGCGTCTTCCGCCCATCGCCCCGAAACCGATCCCCCGGCCAATCCGGCTCCCAGCCCTCCGGCGATCCGCCCTAGAAAGACGAGAAGCCGATGCAACACATGCAGCCCGCACCAGACCGTCGCCCCGCCCTGCTGCTCGTCGGGCGTGCCGACAGTTTTGCCGCCTTCGACCAGGCGGTGGGTCCACTGATGCGGATGCCCCGCACCGCCGTCCCCGATGGACAGCGCGCCATGGCCGCAATCCGCGTGTCACATCCGCCGGTGGTGATGATCGGCCGGTTCGACGACATGCCGCGCACCGGCCTGATCCAGCGTCTGGTCGCGATCGTGCCCGATATCCGGCCGATTTTCGTCCGTCTGCCGGAAGATGACGACGACGTGGTGGTTGGCGCCATGCGCGCGGGCGCGATCGATGTCGTGAGCAACAATGCCAGCCCCACCCGGATCGCTCATGCGGTGACGATGGCGATGACCTGGCGCGCCGGCTCGCTGGCCCTGCCCGAAGACGACCCGGCGCAGTTGATCCGGCCGCTGGACGATGTCATCGACGAGACCATCGAACGGGCCATTCTTCTCTGCCAGGGCAATGTCACCCGCGCAGCCCAGTTGCTCGGCATCAGCAGTTCGACCATCTATCGCCGCCGCGAGCGTCGTGCCGAGGTCCAGCCCGCCTGATCTGTCGGCTGCCCCCCGTCAGCCGATCGCGGCCGCCGCCATGCCGGCCGCGGCCGCGGCCGGTACCAGCGCCCAGACCGGCAGCCGCCACACCAGCAACGCCACCAGGGCGACCAGCGCCAGCGCCGCGTCTCGCGGCCCGGCAACCGCGCTGGTGAAGACCGGATCATAAAGTGCGGCCATCAACAGCCCCAGAACCGCCGCATTCACCCCGGCCAGCAGCCGGCGCGCCCATGGCCGGCGCGATACCCGGTCCCACAGCGGCAGAACCGCCACCACCAGCAGGAAGGCCGGCAGGAAGATCGCGACCAGCGCCACCACGCCGCCGATCCAGCCGCCGGCCACGGCACCAAGAAAGGCGCCGAAGGTGAACAGCGGCCCCGGCACCGCCTGCGCCAGACCATAGCCCATCATGAAGGCCTGCGCGTCGACCTGCGGCGCGGTTTCGGCCGCCAGCAGCGGCAGCACCACATGGCCACCGCCGAACACCAAGCTGCCGGCGCGATACATGCCGTCGGCGAGCGTGGCCAGCGGCCCGCCGCCGGCGCCAAGCAGCGGCAGCAGCACCAGCCCGGCCACGAACAGCACCGCCGCCACCAGCGCCGCCCGCCGCCGCACAAGACGGGTTGCGGGGCGTATGGCGGCGCGGCCGACAGCAGGTGTGGCCGGCGTCGCCGCCGGCGTCGCTGCATCGGCGTCGAGCGGCACCACCGCCGCCACGATCAGCCCCAGAAGAATGCCGCCCAACTGCCCCGCCAGCCCCGGAACCATCAGCGCCAAGGCGGCGGCCGCCACCGCCAGCGTCATCCGCCGGGCATCGGGCGCCAGACTGCGCGCCATTCCGGCCACCGCCTGCACCACCACTGCCAGCGCCGCAATCTTCAGGCCGGTGGTCAGGCCGTCGGGCAGCCAGCCGCCCCCCTGCCCCGCCGCGACCGCGAGCCCGGCCATGATCATCAGCAAGGCCGATGGCAGGGTGAACCCGGCCCAGGCCGCCAGCGCGCCGCCCAGCCCCGCCCGCCCCAGGCCCAGCGCGATGCCGACCTGGCTGCTGGCGGGACCGGGCAGAAACTGGCACAGCGCCACCAGCCGGGCATAGTCGGCATCGTCCAGCCAGCCCCGCCGATCGACGAATTCGGTGCGGAAGAACCCCAGATGGGCGACCGGGCCGCCGAAGGCGGTGCAGCCCAGCTTCAGGAACGCGCCGAATACCTCGGCCATCCCTCCGCCGGCAACAGCCGGGGTTGTCGTCGCATCATGGTCCTGCCCCATCTGCCCCCCATCGGTCATCATCCGCCGGCCGACGATATCGCCCGGCCCACAACCGCGGCAACCATCCGCCCGTGCGGTCATCGAAACGTCATGATCATGTGACCGTCACCCGCACCGACCGACCGTCCCGGCATTGCACCGCCAGCCCCCGATCAGCTAGGCTCATGCCCCGTGGTGGCCGTTGGGCCTCACGGGCTCCCCCACGCGGCGGCGAACGGCCGCAGACCTGCCAGGGACATCTGCTCCATGCTGAAATTCGGAATTGGCCAGTCCGTGCGCCGTGTCGAGGATCGTCGCTTCCTGACCGGTCATGGCCGCTATACCGACGATATCGTGCTCGATGGCCAGCTTTATGCCAGCTTCGTGCGCAGCCCCTATGCCAGTGCCCGGATCAATGCGGTCGACGTGGCAGACGCGCGCGCGGCCGACGGTGTGGTCGCCGTGTTCACCGGCGCCGATCTCGATGCCGACGGCATCGGCGGCGTGCCGGCGGTGGCGCGGGTGAAGAATGCCGACGGCACGCCGATGCAGGCACCGAAGCGTCCGGCGATCGCCAGTGAGGCGGTGCATTTCGCCGGCGAGGCGGTGGCGATGGTGATCGCGACCGATCCGGTGCTGGCGCGCGATGCCGCCGAACTGGTGGCGGTGGATTATGAAGAACGCCCGGTGGTGGTCGATCCGGCGCGCGCGCTGGCGGGCGACACCGTGGCCGTCCACGATGGCAGCCCGGGCAATCTGTGTTTCGACTGGCGCCAGGGCAAGGCGACCGAGGTCGACGCCGCCATGGCCGCAGCCGCGACCGTGGTCGAGATCGACATCGTCAACAACCGGGTCTCGGCCAACCCGATCGAGCCCCGCGCGATCAACGCCCATATCGACGCCGAAACCGGCCAGACCGTGGTCCACACCAACGGCCAGGGCGTTCATGGCATGCGCGGCATTCTGGCCGATGCGGTGTTCAAGGTGCCGGCCGACGAGTTCCGGGTGGTGATGCCGGATGTCGGCGGCGGCTTCGGCATGAAGATCTTCCTCTATCCGGAACATGTCGCCGTCACCTATGCAGCCCGCAAACTGCGCCGGCCGGTGAAATGGACCGGCGACCGCTCGGAAAGCCTGCTGACCGACGCCCATGGCCGCGACCTGCGCACCCATGCCCGCATGGCGCTCGATACCGATGGCCGCTTCACCGCCTTCGAGGTGGATACCATCGCCAATCTGGGCGCCTATGCGTCACAATTCGGCGCGATGATCCCGACATCGGCGGCGGCCGGCCTTGCCACCACGGTCTATGACATCCCGGTGGCCAGCCTGCATGTCCGGGGCGTGTTCACCAACACCGCGCCGGTCGATGCCTATCGCGGCGCCGGCCGGCCCGAGGCCAATTATCTGATCGAGCGGCTGATCGACGCCGCCGCCCGCGCCACTGGCCGAAGCCCTGAGGCCCTGCGTCAGATCAACTATATCCGCCCCGACGCGATGCCCCATACCAACGCCATGGGCACCACTTACGACACCGGCGACTTCGCCGAGATGCAGCGGCGGGCATTGGCCGCCGCCGATATGGCGGGCTTCGCCGAGCGCCGCCGCCAGTCGGAAGCCCGCGGCCTGCTGCGCGGCATCGGCCTTGCCAGCTATATCGAATGGACCCAGGGCAATCCGAAGGAAGAGGCCCGTATCCGGTTCGAGGCCGACGGCTCGGCAACCGTGCTGGTCGGCACCCAGTCCAACGGCCAGGGTCACGAGACCGCCTTCGCCCAGGTGGCGGCCGAGCTGACCGGCATGCCCTTCGACAAGGTCCGGGTGGTGATGGGCGATACCGCCGAAATCCGCACCGGCGGCGGCACCGGCGGATCACGCTCGCTGCAGATGGCGGGATCGGCGATCCGGCTGGCATCGGAAGCGGTGGTGGAACGGGCGCGCGGCATTGCCGCCGACCGGCTGGAAGCCGCCAGCGACGATATCCGCTTCGAGGCCGGCCGGTTCACGGTCGCCGGCACCGATCTGGGCATCGGCATCGAAGAGGTGGCGCGGATCGCCCTGGATGGCGGCGAGCCGCTGGACGAAAGCCGGGTCTTCGACCGCCCCGCCCCCACCTTCCCCAATGGCTGCCACGTCGCCGAGGTGGAAATCGACCCCGAGACCGGACGGGTGGAGCCGGTGCGCTATACCGTCGCCGATGATTTCGGCAAGGTGGTCAATCCGATGATCGTGAAGGGCCAGGTTCAGGGCGGCGTCGCGCAAGGGCTGGGTCAGGCGCTGATCGAGCACGCGGTCTATGACGACGACAGCGGCCAGCTCATGACCGGCAGCTTCATGGATTACGGCATGCCCCGGGCCGACGACATGATCTTCCTGGACATCACGCTGCATGAAGACATGCCCACCGCCTCCAGCGGCCTGGGATCGAAGGGCTGCGGCGAGGCCGGCACCATCGGCGCCTGCCCGGCGATCATGAACGCGATCAACGACGCCCTGACCCGCGCGGGCGCGCCCGAGATCGACATGCCGGCCACCCCGGCCCGGGTCTGGGCCGTGCTGACCGCCGCCCGCGCGACCGCCGCCGCCTGACCAACCCGCCAGGTCACGCCGTCGATATGCGAAAGGCCCCGCCGGTGGTGATCCGGCGGGGCCTTTTGCATGATCATCGCCCGGGGACGGTGCCGACGGGTCAGAGCACGAAGCGCATCACCACGAAACCGCCGATCAGCAGAATGCAGAACAGGGCGGTAAACAGCCCCAGCCGCTTTTCGATGATCTGCAGGGTTTTCGGGCCGAACCAGTAGATGATGGCGGTGACGGCATAGAAGCGGATGCCACGCGCGACGATGCTGGCCAGGATGAAGGTGACGATGTTCAGCCCGGTCACGCCGCTGGTGATGGTGATCACCTTGAACGGGATCGGCGTGATACCGGCCAGCAGCACCATCACCCAGCCCAGTTCGTTATAGCGTTCCGCCGCCGCCGCGAAATCCTGGTTCAGCCCATAGAAATCGAGGATCGGCTGACCGATGGTCTCGAACAGGCCGTAACCGATCAGATAGCCCAGCAGCGCGCCGAAGACCGAGGTGATCGTGCAGATCGCCGCGAACCGCCAGGCTTTGGACCGCTGCGCCAGCACCATCGGCGCCAGGATCACATCCGGCGGAATCGGAAAGAACGAGCTTTCGGCGAAGCTGACCACGCCCAGCGCCCGCTCGGCATGGCGATGGCCGGCCAGGGCCATGGTCTTGTCATACATGCGGCGCAGCATCGGCGCGGTCTTCTCCCTGACTGCGGCAGCGCCGCCCCCTCGTGACACCCGTGACCATCGCACGAGCGGGCGCACAGTAGCATCGCGCCGCGCCCCCCTCCACAACTGCCTGCCCGCTCACGCAAAAGCCCCGGACGGGAGCAACCCGTCCGGGGCCTTGTCAGATGTCGTCAACCAAGGGCCAGAGGATCAGCCGGCGCGCACGGCATCCAGGAAGCCGCGCACCTCGCCGTCCAGATCGCTGGCCTGACGGGCCAGTTCGCCGGCCGAGGCCAGGATCTGCTGCGAGGCGCTGCCGGTGGCCTGGGCCGCGTCGCGCATATCCTCGACGCTGCGGCTCACCTGCTCGGTGCCACGGGCCGCCGCCTGGACGTTCGAGGCGATTTCCTGGGTGGCGGCACTCTGCTCCTCGACAGCGCTTGCGATCGAGGTGGCGATGTCGTTGATCTCGACGATGATCTTGCGGATGCCCTCGATGGCCCCGATCGCCTGATTGGTCTCGCCGCGCACCGCCGCGATCTGGGTGGAGATTTCCTCGGTCGCCCGCGCCGTCTGATTGGCCAGGCTCTTCACTTCCGAAGCCACCACCGCGAAGCCCTTGCCGGCTTCACCGGCACGGGCCGCCTCGATGGTCGCGTTCAGCGCCAGCAGGTTGGTCTGTTCGGCAATATCGGTGATCAGCCGCACCACGTCGCCGATCTTCTCGGCCGCCGCCGCCAGACCATAGACGGTCTGGTTGGTGCGCTCGGCCTCGTCGACCGCGCGACCGGCGATGGTCGACGATTTGTGGACCTGCCGGCCGATCTCGGTGATCGAATGCGACAACTCTTCCGCCGCGGCCGCCACGGTCTGCACGTTCTCGGTCGCCTGGGCCGTGGCATGGGCCACGTCTTCCGACTGGTGACGGGCACCATCGGCGGTCGACGACATCGACCGCGCGGTGGCATCCAGTTCGGTCGCAGCCGAGGTCACGCCGCGCAGCACGCCGCTGACCCGGTCGTCGAAGCCGCGGGTCAACTGCACCAGTTGTTCGGCGCGACGGGCCTTGGCCTCCTGGTCGGCGCGCTGTTCTTCAGCCAGACGCTGGCTTTCGACCATCGCATCCTTGAACACCTGCACCGAGGCCGCCATTTCGCCGATCTCATCGCTGCGGTCGCGGTCGGGGATGTCGACGGTGAGGTCGCCGCTGGACAGGGTCTTCATGGCACCGGTCATCCGACCCAGCGGCCGGGTGACGCCACGGGCGACGATCAGGCCGATGGTGCCCACGATCACGATCAGGCCCAGCGCCACCGCGGCGATGATGTTGCGCATGGTGGCGACCGGCGCCAGCATCTCGTCCTCGGCCATGTCGGCGATCACCGCCCAGCGCTGGCCCAGGAATTCAAGCGGTGTATAGGCGGTCAGCACCGGATAGCCATTGGGGCCGATCTCGCGGGTGCTGCCGGTCTTGCCGGCCAGTGCCGCCGCCACGGCATCCGAGGTGATCTGCCGCTCAAGCACCGTGGTGTCGGCGGTGAGGCGCGAGTTCGAGCGCATATAGCCGTCGGAGCCGACGAGATAGGTCTCGCCGGTCTCGCCCAGCCCTTGCGCGCTCTGCATGACCTTGTCGACGCCCTGGACCGACAGGCGGACGACGACGGCGCCGACATAGCCACCATCGCCGAACACCGGCACCGACAGGAAGGCGCTGACCTCGTTATTCGCCGGCTGATGATAGGTGAAGTCGACCAGCGAGACCGTGCCGGGCTCGGACGCGGCGGCAGCGGCGGCGGCACGACCCAGCCCGCCCTGGCCGACCGGGCTGTCATCCAGCTTCACCGCGAAATCGGTGTTCTTCTCGACCGAATAGATGACCCAGCCATTCTTGTCGACGAGATAGAGGTCGGCATAGCCCTTGGAACGCGACGCCGCGCGCAGCCAGGGGTGATAGCGTTCATGACTGTCGCTGAAGAAGGTGCCGTCACGCGCCTTGTCGAGCAGGCCGCGATCGGTTTCAGGATTGTCGGCCACATATGACTTCTGAAGGATCGCCGACGGATCGTCGTCCATCAGCGAAATCAGCTCGAAGGCATAGGTGAAGTCGATCAGCGTCTGGCGCAGGACCGAGTTGTCGGCGAGCACGGCCACATCCGACCGCACCCCATCCAGATAATCGCCCAGCCGGTCGGCGCGGGCATTGGTGATGGCCACGAGTTTGGTTTCGGAGGCCGAAACCAGTTCACGAGACGACACCAGATAGGCGACGATGCCAAGCACGATCGATGTGATCGCGACCGCTGCCACAATGACACCGGGAATTTTATGAACGATGCGCAAGCCGCGCCCCGTAGCCGCCATGTCGGATACCCTCTTCCCTGTCTGCACGTCCCGGTTTCATGATGTCCGGACCAATGAAGCCATGACGTCTGCTGCTGGACGATCTCAAAGCTCCCCCAGCCCAAGTTATCGCAGCCAAGCGTTAATCATCTGTTAGGACGCAGTCGCGAAAACGCCACAAACGGGCATTTTGGGTCGCAATTCGCCAATACATTGTATTTTATATAAATAAACTGGCCGCATCCTCACGGCTGCGGCCATTTGTACGCGCGTATGGTTGACGGCAATCAATCCATGGTCAGGACGACCTTGCCGGTCGAGCGGCGCTCCATCAGCGCCTTCAGCGCCTTGGGCGCGTCCACCATCGGGTGGCTTTCCGACACATGCGGCTTCAGCTTGCCCTCGGTAAACCAGCCAAGCAGCTTGACCAGACTGGCCCCGATGATCTTCGGATCCTTCTGCATATAGGCACCCCAGAAGGTTCCGACGACGGAGACGTTCTTGACCAGCAGCAGGTTGGCGGGGATCTGCGGGATCGTGCCGCTGGCAAAGCCGATGACCAGAATCCGGCCTTCCCAGTTGATGCAGCGGAGCGAGGCATCGAAGGCGCCGCCACCGACCGGGTCGTAGACCACGTCCACACCGCCGACCAGCTCCTTGACCTTCTCGCGCAGGTCGTCCCTGGCATAGTCGATCAGATGAGTGGCGCCATGGGCGCGGGCGACCTCAAGCTTTTCGGGGCTGCTGGCGACAGCGATGACCTCGGCGCCCATCGCGGCGCCGATCTCGACCGCGGTCAGGCCCACACCGCCGGCCGCACCCAGCACCAGCAGCTTTTCGCCGGGCTTCAGGTTCGCGCGATGTTCGAGCGCCACATGCGAGGTGCCATAGGCGACCGGGAAGGCCGCGGCGCTTTCGAAATCCATCATGTCGGGAATGGGAACCACCGCGGTCTGCGGCAGCACCACTTCCTGGGTATAGGCGCCGCTCGACGCCATGCCCATCACCCGCTGGCCGACCGAGACCCCGGTGACGCCGGCGCCGATCTCGGTGATCTCGCCCGCAAGCTCGATGCCCGGCGAGAACGGCAGCTCGGGCCGCACCTGATATTTGCCCTGAATGATCAGGGTGTCGGCGAAATTCACGCCCGCCGCCCGCACGCGGACGCGGACATGGCCGGGCTTCATCTCGGGGGCCGGAACCTCGGCCACGATCAGATCCTCAGGACCACCGAGTTTCGTGCACAGAACCGCCTTGATCACGTCTTCCTCCGTTGTCGATCGGTTTCTTCGATCGTCTCTGTTCAGTCTTGGGCGCCCTGTCGGGCACCGCGCTCGTCATCCATCCCGGCCTGGACGCCGGCCACACCGCCGGCCGCCGTCTGGCCGATGGCAAAGGCCGGAATCTCACGCAGGGGCGGCGCATTTCGGAATCCGGCGGCCGCGAAGGCCACCATCCGCCGGACCAGCGCCTCGAAATCCTCAAGGTCGCAGACACCTTGCGAAATCGCCTCCAGCCGGCTCAGATCGGTGATGGTGTAATGCATCATGCCCAGCGAGAAATGCAGCCGCCAATAGATCTCCTCGGCCGCAAGCTGCGGCAGCGCCTTCTGAAGCGCCGTGACGAAGCGGTGCAGATGACGCACATCCCGATCCAGCAGCGCTTTCATCTCAGGGGTGCCGTCGGCGCGGCATCGCGCCAGAAACTGCACGAACACCGACAGGCCGCGTTCCGGATCGGACATCCAGCGCATCGGCGGCGCCAGCAGCGCATAGAGCACGTCGTCCAATGGCAGCGGCCGCCCGCCGGCGCGCGCCTCGATTTCCGCCAGCAGCGACACCCGTTCGCGGTTCAGATCGCGGGCGCGGCGATGGAACACCGCCTGCAGCAGCGCATCCTTCGATCCGAAATGATAATTCACCGCCGCCAGATTGACATTCGCTTCGGCCGTGATGGTCCTGAGCGAGACACCGGCATAGGTGTGCTCGGCGAACAGACGCTCGGCCGCGTCGAGAATCCGTTCCTTGGTGTCCGACCCCGCCATCGGTTTCCTCGTCGCTCTGGCGCCGGTTTCGGATGCGGCCCCGGCAGGGTCCGGTGCGCCGGCATGTCTACCCTTCATGAGACCAATCCGTTTCAGGCGATGTTTTAAATCAACGTTCGTTCGAATATCGATGACACAGGCGTGACGTCGGGACAATGTAAATTCGCAAGGGACATGTGCAGCCGGTCACGCCCCCGCTGGGCGTGAGCGGCCTGCAAGCCGCCCGGCGGCTCGTTCGGAGACCCTCGCATGACAGCGCGGTTTCCCCATCGACAGCCCCCGGCGCCTGTGCTATCACAGACTAGTTAAAACGTTTGTTTGATACAAGTGTTAGCGAGCCCGTCGGTCGTCCTGCGACCGGCCAAGATCAGGAGGAAGCCCCCATGGAGTTCGCCATCAGTCCGCGGGCCCACGAAATCCGGGAACGGCTGATCGAGTTCATGGACGCCTACGTCTATCCGGCGGAGAGCGTCTTTGAGGAGCAGCACCGGAATTCCCCCGATCGCTGGGTCACCCCGCCGATCGTGGAAGAGCTGAAGGCCAAGGCGCGCGCGGCCGGCCTGTGGAACCTGTTCCTGCCCGAGAGTGAGCGCGGCGCCGGCCTGACCAACTCCGAATACGCCCCGCTCTGCGAGGTGATGGGCCGGTCCGAGATCGCGCCCGAGGTGTTCAACTGCAACGCCCCCGACACCGGCAATATGGAAGTGCTGGAGCGTTACGGCAGCGAAGAGCACAAGAAGCAGTGGCTGGAGCCGCTGCTGGCCGGCAAGATCCGGTCGGCCTTCGCGATGACCGAGCCGCTGGTGGCGTCGTCGGACGCGACCAACATCGAAAGCCGCATCGAGCGTGATGGCGACGACTATGTCATCAACGGTCGCAAGTGGTGGACCAGCGGTGCGCCCGATCCGCGCTGCAAGATCCTGATCTTCATGGGCAAGACCCGCTTCGACGGCCCGCGCCACGGTCAGCAGTCGATGGTCCTGGTGCCGATGGACACGCCGGGCGTGACGGTTCTGCGGCCGCTGAAGGTCTTCGGCTATGACGATGCGCCCCATGGCCATGCCGAAGTGCTGTTCGAGAATGTCCGGGTGCCGGTCGAGAATATCCTGCTGGGCGAAGGCCGCGGGTTCGAGATCGCTCAGGGTCGCCTTGGCCCTGGCCGCATTCATCACTGCATGCGCCTGATCGGTCAGGCCGAGCGTGCGCTTGAGCTGATGTGCAAGCGCGCCCAGCAGCGCACCGCCTTCGGCAAGACGCTGGCCGACCACGGCATGACCCGCCACTACATCGCCATGTCGCGGATGGAGATCGACCAGGCCCGCCTTCTGACCATGAAGGCTGCCTGGATGATGGACACCGTCGGCAACAAGAACGCCAAGTCCGAGATCGCGGCGATCAAGGTCGTGGCGCCGAACATGGCCACCCGCGTGATCGACCGCGCGATCCAGGTCCATGGCGGCGGCGGCGTCTGCCAGGACTTCTTCCTGGCGAAGGCCTATGCCAGCGCCCGCACCCTGCGCCTGGCCGACGGCCCGGACGAGGTGCATCAGGAGACGGTCGCCAAGATCGAGCTGGCCAAGCACGCGATCGGCTGACCTGACACGGATAAGCCCGGCGCCGCCTTCCCCAGGGCGGCGCCGGCTCCAACGAAAAACCCCCATCCGGCAACGGATGGGGGTTTTTCGTTCATGGCGACACAGCCAGCCCCCGCCCTATCGGCCGTCACTCGGCCGGCATCTTGATGTCGGTCGAGAGATAGTCGTTGGTATAGGCGGTCTCGATATCGAAGGGCTGCTCGATCTCGAAATAGGTCTTCACCATCTCGTAATCGGCGCGCAGGCGCGCATCGTCGAAGGCGCCGAGCGCGACGCCGGTGGTGGTGGGATCGCGCATCAGCTCCTTGACCCGCATCCACTGGTCGCGCTGATTGGCTTCGTCCAGGCCCGAGGCGGCATCGAGCAGCGCCTTCAGGCACGGATCGACATCGGCGACGCAGGCGGCGAACGCCTTCTGGCTGACCTCGGTGAAGGCTTTCACCACCGCCGGGTTCTTCGCCATATAGTCGGCATTCACGATGATCGCATTGCCATAGGGGTTGATGCCGACATCGCGCCAGGCCACGAAGCCCAGATCGTCGCCGAACTGGCGAACCTTCAGGTCGTGCTCGTTATAGAAGTCGGTCGTGACGTCGATCGCGCCGCTTTTCAGCGACGCCATCTTGGCCTGCGGGCTGACATTCACGAAGCTGACCGCATCGGGCGCGATGCCCACCTTCTGCGCGAAGGCCGGCCACATCACCCGCGACGCGTCGCTTGGCGGATTGCCGATCTTGTGGCCGGGGAAATCTGCGGGGCCATTGATGCCGGTGCTCTTCAGCCAATAGAAGCCCTGCGGGGAGTTGGCATAGATCACCATCAGCGCGGTCAGGTTCGCGCCCTTGCTCTTGGCAAGCAAGGCCGTCGCCATGTCGGCGATCCCGAAATCCGACATGCCCGCACCCACGCGCTGGGCCGATACCCCCGACCCCTTGCCGGTTTCGATGGCAAGATCGATCCCCGCCGCCTCGTACCAGCCTTGCGCCTTGGCGTAATAATAGGGTGAATGGTCGGCGGTCGGCACCCAGTTCAGCACCAGATCCACATCCTCCAGCGCCGCCGCCGGCCGCGGCGCGCCCCCAAGCGTGGCCGCCACGACCACTGCTGCCGTCACGGCGGTGAAGACCGTCACGCTCTTCATCCTCGTCATCTCCCTGATCACTGGCGACCGCCGCCCTTGTCTGTCGGCCCATCCCGGGGGCACGCGGCTGGCGGTCGACCCTCCACGAAAAAGCTTAGCCCTTCACCCCGATGCCGGGCAATGTTAAATCAACTGGTTGGTTGACAATATGGAAGCTGTCCCCGATGGAAGAAACCGCCCGGATGAATGACAAGCGGCCGATACGCCAGAAGCGCGATCCAGAGGCGACCCGGCGCGCCCTTCTGGCCGCCGCCATTGCCGAATTCGCCGATAAGGGTCTGGCCGGATCACGGGTCGACGAGATCGCCCACCGGGCCGGCGTGAACAAGCAGTTGGTCTATCATCATTTCGGCAACAAGGACGACCTGTTCCGAGCGGCGCTGGAACAGGTCTATGGAGAAATCCGCGCCCGTGAGCAATCGCTCAATCTGGCCGATCTGCCGGCGGTCGCGGCCATGGAACGGCTGGTCGGCTTCTCGTTCGATCATCTGGCCGAGCATCCGGAGCTGGTGGCGCTGCTGAACGATGAGAACCGTCATGAGGCCCGCCATGTCAAATCATCACCGCAGATCCAGGCAATGCATTCGCCCCTGGTGCGGATGATCGACGAAACATTGGCCAGAGGTGCGCGGGATGGGGTGTTCCGTACCGACATGGATCCGATCAACGTCTATATCTCGATCGCCGGTCTGGCCTATTTCTTCTTTGCCAATAACCATACACTTTCAGCCATATTTGATACCAATCTCGACACGGCACGGGAGGTATCGCGGCGACGGCGCCACGTCATCGATTTTGTACTGTCGGCCCTTCAGCCGCGAGAGGTCGGCTTGTCGCCAGATTAAGTCAACTGTTTGGTTGACTCATATCCGCACCCGTCCTAGGCTGATCGCATTCCCCAGGGGTGGAAAGGGACAGAGGCCATGACGAACACCGTGGACACCACAGGTGGCGGCGGGGCGGAGGCCAGAGCGGAACGGGCCGCGACGCAACGCCGCTGGCTGATCGTCGCCGCCGTTCATCTGGGCGCGATCGCACTGTGGGAAGCGCTGGTCCGGCTGTTCGACATCCCGGCCTTCGTGCTGCCGGCCCCAAGCGGCATCGTCACCACCCTGGGCAAATCCAGCTATGACTGGACCGGCAACACCCTGGTCACCGCGACCGAGATCTTCGGTGGCTATGTGCTGTCGGTGGTGGTGGGCGTGGCGCTCGCCCTCGGCTTCTCGTGGTCGCGGCCGCTGTCGCTGCTGGTGTTTCCGCTGCTGGTCACGCTGAACATGATCCCCAAGGTGGCGCTTGGGCCGCTGGTGATCGTCTGGTTCAGCTATGGCATCGGCACCAACATCCTGATCACCTTCCTGCTGTGCTTCTTCCCGATCCTGCTGACCACTGTACGCGGGTTGAAGGAGGTCGAACCCGATCTGCTCGATCTGGTGCGCTCGCTCAAAGGCTCGCGCTGGCAGGCCTTCCGCTACATCCAGTTGCCCGGCGCCCTGCCCTATCTGTTCTCGGGCATGAAAGTCGCGGCGATCCTGGCCGTCGCCGGCGCGGTGGTGGGCGAGTTCATCGCCTCGGAACGCGGCCTCGGCTATCTGATGATCCAGGTTCAGGCCTCGCTCGACACGCCGGCCATGTTCATGGCGGTGGTGCTGCTGACCCTGCTCGGCCTTGGATTGTATCTCGCGGTGCTCGTCGCCGAACACCTGTTCCTCCCCAGAGACGCGAGGATGACATGACCACCTGGCTCGATGACACCGCCTTCCCCGACCATTTCGACAGCGCCGATGCGCTCGACGCCTTCATGACCCGCCCCAGCCGGGCGCTGGCCGCCGATCTGGCCGGTATCGACGGCGACATCATGGTGCTGGGTGTCGGCGGCAAGATGGGGCCGACACTCGCCCGCCTTGCCCGCAATGCGGCGCCGGGCAAGCGCGTCTTCGGCGTCGCCCGCTTCAGCGAACCGGGCCTGCGCGACAGCCTGGAGGCGCATGGCGTCGAGACCATCGCCTGCGACCTGATGGACCGCGCCGCGATCGAGGCTCTGCCGAAGGCCCGCAACGTGGTGTTCATGGCCGGGCGCAAATTCGGCGCCACCGGATCGGCCAACCTCACCTGGGCGATGAACGTTCATGTGCCGTCGATGGTGGCGGAAGCCTTCCGCGACAGCCGGATCGTCGCCTTCTCCACCGGCTGCGTCTATCCGTTTGTCGATGTCGCGAGCCAGGGATCGACCGAGGACTCGGTGCTGAACCCACCCGGCGAATACGCCTTCTCGTGCATCGGCCGCGAGCGGATCTTCGGGCATTTCTCCGAGGTCTACGGTACGCCGGGCCGGCTGTTCCGGCTGAACTACGCGGTCGATCTGCGCTATGGCGTGCTGTTCGACGTGGCGCGCAAGGTGCGCGACGGCGAGCCGGTCGACGTGACCATGGGCCATGTCAACGTGATCTGGCAGGGCGATGCCAATGCCCAGGCACTGCGCTGCCTGGCCCATGCCACCGGCCCGACCAGCCCGATCAACGTGTCCGGCCCTGAGACGATCGCGGTGCGCTGGCTGGCCCGCACCTTCGCCGAACGGCTGGGCCGCGAGGCGATTGTCACCGGCACCGAAGCCCCGACCGCATGGCTGACCAACACCGCCCAGGCCTGCGGATTATTCGGCTACCCCGCCGTGCCGCTGGCCCGGAT
The DNA here is from genome assembly GCF_014636235.1 of Tistrella bauzanensis. Taxonomy (NCBI): domain Bacteria; kingdom Pseudomonadati; phylum Pseudomonadota; class Alphaproteobacteria; order Geminicoccales; family Geminicoccaceae; genus Tistrella; species Tistrella bauzanensis. Next base: position 27,387 of record NZ_BMDZ01000037.1, on the reverse strand, counting down.
GATCGACTGGGTGGCGGACTGGGTGGCGAAGGAACGCCCGGCGCTGGGCAAGCCCACCCATTTCGAGGTGCGGGATGGCACCTATTGAGACCACGCCACCCAAGGTCGGCCGGATCGGCCCCGACCATATCGCCGGCTGCCTGGACCTCTCGGCCGAAGCCGGCTGGAACCAGACCGCCGCCGACTGGTCGGTGTTCTTCGATGCCGGCACGGTGTTCGCCATTGCCGGTGAAGATGGCCGCCCCGTCGCCACCGGCGCGGTGCTGCCGCACGGGCCTGATATCGCCTGGATCAGCATGGTTCTGGTCCGGGCCGGCCAGCGGGGCCGGGGCCTTGGCACCCATATCCTGAACGCCTGCCTGAACCATTGCCGCGCGGCCGGCCTGCTGCCGGTGCTGGACGCGACACCGGCGGGGGAGCGGGTCTACCGGCCGCTGGGCTTTCTGCCCTGGTTCGGCCTGACCCGCTGGGAAGGCCAGGGCGGCGGCGGCGTGAGGGGCGCCGCCGGTCGCTGCCGCCCGGCCACCGCCGATGATCTGCCGGCAATCCTGGCGCTGGACACACAGGCGCTCGGTGCAGCCCGGGCCGCCCTGCTCGGCCGGTTGGCCGGCAGCGGGACATCGGGTTTCGTGCATGTCGACGGCACGGGCTTCGTGCTCAGCCGACCGGGCCGGGCCGCCACCCAGATCGGCCCGCTGGTCGCCGCCAGCGACGCCGTGGCAGCCGATCTGCTGAATGCCGCCTGCGCCGCGATCGACGGGCCGGTGATCATCGATCTGGCCGACCATCATACCGCCCTCGGCCAGCATCTGGGTGCGCAGCGCTTCGTGCCCAGCCGCCCGTTCCTGCGCATGGCCTGCGGCCACCCCGTCCCCATTGGCACGTCCGGCCGGCTGTTCGCCGCCGCCGGCCCGGAATTCGGCTGACCCGCCGCTCCTGTCTCAAGGACTCCGCCCATGACCCTGCATCGCTCGACCCTGCCGCCGGAGATCCTGGAGCGGCTACGCACCGGCACCGCCATCCCGGCGCATCCGCTGGCGCTGGACCAGGACCGGCGCTTCGACCGCCACCGCCAGCGCGCCCTGACCCGCTATTATGTCGATGCCGGCGCGGGCGGGCTGGCGGTGGGGGTGCACACCACCCAGTTCGCCATTCGCGATGTGGGGCTGTATGAACCGGTGCTGGCGGCGGCGATGGCCGATGCCAGAGCCTGGACCGACCGGCCGCTGGTGATGGTGGCGGGGCTGGCCGGCGACACCGGTCAGGCGGTGGCCGAAGCCCGCACCGCCGTCGGGCTCGGCTATCACGCCGGGCTGCTCAGTCTGGCGGCGCTGAAGGGGCATGACACCGATGCGCTGATCGCGCATTGCGAAGGGGTGGCCGCCCGGATCCCGCTGATCGGGTTCTACCTTCAGCCGGCCGTGGGCGGCATGGCGTTGAATGCCGATTTCTGGGCGCGCTTCGCCGCCATCGACAATGTGGTGGCGATCAAGGCCGCACCGTTCAACCGTTACGCCACGCTCGACGTCATGCGCGGCGTGGTCGCGGCCCGGGCCGAAGACCGGGTCACGCTTTATACCGGCAATGACGATCATATCGTGCTGGACCTGCTGACCCCGTTCACGGTGATGCGCGACGGCGCGCCGGTGACGGTGCGGTTCCGGGGTGGCCTTCTGGGCCATTGGTCGGTGTGGACGCGAAGCGCCGCGCGGATGCTGGAGCGGTTGCAGGGCGCGGTGGCGGCCGGTGCCATTCCGGCCGATCTGCTCGCCCTCGACAGCCGGGTCACCGACTGCAATGCCGCCTTCTTCGATGTCGCCAACGACTTCCATGGCTGCATCGCCGGCTGCCACGAGGTGCTGCGCCGCCAGGGCCTGCTCGACGGCATCTGGTGCCTGGATCCGCATGAGGGCCTGAGCCCGGGGCAGGCGGCGGAACTCGACCGGGTGTGCCGCGAGCATGCCGATCTGTCAGACGACGACTTTGTCGCCGCGAACCTGGAGCGCTGGCTGTCATGACAACATCCGCCACCGAACCGCTGATCCGGCTGAACGGCGTCCGCAAGGTCTATCGGTCGGGCGCGCGGGAATTCGTCGCGGTCTCGGACGTCACCATGGACGTGCACGAAGGCGACATGGTGTCGCTGGTCGGACCGTCGGGCTGCGGCAAGAGCACGCTACTTAAGATCCTGGCCGGGCTGCACGACGCCGATGACGGTCTGGTCCAGATCGGCAACGCCAGCTCGGCCTTCACGCCCGGCCGCGATGTCGGCATGGTGTTCCAGCAGGCCCTGCTGCTGAAATGGCGCACCATCCTGCAGAATGTGATGCTGCCGGCCCAGATTCTGGGGCTGCCGCGCCGCGAGGCCGAGGCCCGTGCCCGCGAGCTGCTGGCCATGGTCGGCCTGTCGGGCTTCGAGACCAAATACCCTTATGAACTGTCGGGCGGCATGCAGCAGCGCGCGGCCATCGCCCGCGCCCTGGTCCACGACCCCAAGCTGATCCTGATGGACGAGCCGTTCGGCGCGCTCGACGCGCTGACCCGCGAGAAGATGAACCTGGAAATGCTGCGGATCTGGGGCGAGAGCCGCAAGACGATCATCTTCGTGACCCATTCGATCCAGGAAGCGGTGTTCCTGGGGTCGCAATGCGCGGTGCTGACATCGGGCCCGGCCCGGATGGCCGATCATTTCGCGATCGACCTGCCCTATCCGCGCCGGCTGGACATGAAGACGACGGAAGCCTTCGGCACCTATACCAAGCGGATCTATGCCCTGCTCGGCATGTGATCCAGGCATGTGATCCGGGGCCGCCCGCCTTCCGGAAGGTGGGCGGCCCCGCGGTCTCAAGTGCCGCTGACCTGCCGCCAACCCAGTTCCGCCAGCAGCGCCGCCCGGCCGCCGACCAGCCTGGCCCGTTCGGAACTGGCGTTGCCGCTGATGCCGCGGTGATAGACACCCTGCAGAATGGCCGATAGCCGGAACATCGCGAAGGCCTTGTAGAAGGCCCAGTTGTCGATGTGATCACGGCCGGTGCGCCGGCAATAGGCCGCGACATACTCGTCTTCGCCCGGCACGCCCAGCGCCGCCAGATCGGCGCCGCCCAGGCCGGGAAAGCCCTCATCGCCGGCCGGCAGGCTGTAGAACATGGCGTTGTAGGCGAAATCGCCCAGCGGATGGCCCAGCGTCGCCAACTCCCAATCCAGCACCGCCAGGATCTTCGGCTCGGTCGGATGGAAGATCACATTCGCCAGCCGGAAATCGCCATGAACGATCGACACGCTGTCATCGGCGGGAATATTGGCGCCCAGCCAGGCGATCAGCTTGTCCATCGCCGGGATCTCATGGGTCTTGCTCGCCTCGTACTGCCGGCTCCAGCGGCTGATCTGGCGCGCCAGATACTCGGAGGTCTTGCCCATGTCCGACAGGCCGGCGGCGGCGAAGTCCACCTTGTGCAGCGCCGCCATCACCCGGTTCAGTTCGTCATAGGTGGCGCCGCGCTCGGCCGGTGACAGGCCGGGCAGCAGCGGGTCGGTCAGCACCCGGCCCTCGACATAATCCATCACATAGAACGCCGTGCCGATGATGTCGGTGTCCTCGCACAGCAGATAGGCCCGGGGCACCGGCACCTCGCTGTCGGCCAGACCGGCGATGAAGCGGTATTCGCGTTCCACCATATGCGCCGACGGCAGCAGCTTGCCCGGCGGCTTCTTGCGCAGCACATACCGCCGGCCGGCGCTTTCCAGCATATAGGTCGGGTTCGACTGCCCGCCTTCGAATTGCAGGACCCGGAGATCGGCGGGATCGAAGCCGGGCAACCGGCCGGTGAGATAGGTCGACAGCGCAGCCTCGTCGAGGCGCAGCGCCTCGCGGACCGGAACGAGATTGGGGCCGGACATGGGGCGTGGGATCTCCGGATCTGTGGACGGCGGTTGTCTTGGGCGGGGGCCGGATCATGCGCTCTGGAACGCATCGATGCGGAGCGCGCGGATCACGCCCGCCTGCCGGTGATCGACGCGATCATCAGCCGGACGCGATCCGCACGCTCCGCCATCAACGGCCGGAACCATGTTGGCACAGGCAGGGCACCGGGGGCCATCACCCTCGCCGCCCGGCCTGGTGGTGTCGATCAGAGCGTATCGCCGACCGTGACGCCGCCATCGATCACCAGCAGTTGGCCGGTGATGAAACGCGCGGCGTTCGAGGCCAGGAACACGGCGGCGCCGCCGATATCCTCGGGCTCGCCGATACGGTTCAGCGGCGCCGACTTCTCGACCTTCTCACGCATCTTGGGGTTCTCCCACAGCGCGCGGGCGAAATCGGTCTTGATCAGGCCGGGTGCGATCGCGTTGATGCGGATGTTGTGCGGCCCGTATTCGATGGCGAGGTTGCGCACCATCTGGGCTTCCGCCGCCTTCGATGCCGCATAGGCGCCCAGCACCGGCGTGCCGCGGATGGCGGCGATCGACGAGATCAGCACGATCGCGCCGTCGCGGCGCTCCTTCATCTCGGGCACGACCTGATTGCACAGCCACAGATTGGACAGCACATTATTCGTCATGATCTTGACGAACGCCTCGTCGGGCATGTCGGCGGCCGGCCCGTAATAGGGATTGCTCGCGGCATTGCCGACCAGGATGTCGACCCGGCCGAAGGCCTTGCGGGTCTCGTCGATCAGACGCTCGCAGTCTTCCTTGCTGCTGATGTTGCACGGCACGTCGATCGCCTCGGCGCCCCGGGCGACCAGTTCGGCGCGCACCGCCGCGCATGGCTCGGGCTTGCGGCTGGAAATCACCACCTTGGCGCCCGCCGCCGCCATCTGCTCGGCGATCGACTTGCCGATGCCGCGGGTGGAACCGGTGATCACGGCAACCTTGCCGGTCAGGTCGAACATCGGATTCTGATTGGTCATGGGGCGCGGCCCCTCCCTGAAGAGCGGTTTCTTGTGGATCGTCGCGTTCTTGTAGATCGTCGGGCGGCCGGGATCCTGTCCTATGTGGCGGTGTTGCCGCCATCGACCGCAAGCTCGGTGCCGGTGACGAAGCTGCTCTCGTCACTGGCCAGATACAGCACCGCGTAGGCGACCTCGTCGGGCCGGCCCATACGGCCCATCGGCGCCGCGGTGGCAAGCGCGGCCTCCATCTTGTCGGGGTTTCGGGCGCTGGTGATCATGTCGCGCACCATCGGCGTCTCGGTGAACGACGGATGCACCGAATTGACCCGGATGTTATAGCCACGCCGGGCGCAATGCAGCGCCGCCGCTTTGGTGAACAGCCGCACGGCACCCTTGCTGGAACAATAGGCGGCAAGGTTGACAGCCCCGATCAGCCCGGCGATCGAGGAAATGTTCACGATCGACCCACCGCCGGTCAGCTTCATCACCTTGATGGCCTTGCGGGTGCCAAGGAACGGGCCTTCGGCATTGATCGCGTGAACCCGCTTCCATTCGGCCAGGCTGGTCTCCTCAAGATCGGCCATGTAGCCGATGCCAGCATTGTTCACCAGCACGTCCAGCCGGCCGAGGCCGGCGACGGTCTTGTCGATCACCTCTTCCCACAGCGCCTCATCGGTGACGTCCTGCTCCATCACCAGAACCCGGTCATAGCCGCTGGACGACAGCGCCGCCTTCAGCGCGTCCAGCCGGTCCTGGCCCAGATCGGTCAGCACCAGGGTCGCTCCCTCGGCGGCGAACAGATGCGCCATCGCCTGGCCCAGACCGCCCGCCGCACCCGTGATCAGAACCACCTTGCCTTCAAGCCGTCCGGCCCGCGCCACAGCAGCACTCATGGTTCGCGTCTCCCTCCGCATCGATGAATCATTGTCCCGGCCGTCAAAGCCATGCAGCCGGTGGTTTTGCCCTTCGCGCTTGATCTCGGGCAGTGTTTCCGGTTTCATCGCTCGCGTCAAACGTTCGTTTGAACGAGACGGTGTCTGCGACTGTCTCGTTTCAGCCTGCCATCGCCGGCCGCTGGCCGCCACAGCCCTTCCGCCAGAGGATACCTGCCGCCGATGACCCGTGCGCCGCGCCCGATGCCCCAGCGCATCCTGCTCACCAATGACGACGGCATCGACGGCGAAGGCCTGGCGGTGCTGGAAGAGATTGCACATGCGCTGGCACCCGAGGTCTGGGTGGTCGCCCCCACCCTCGACAGCAGCGGCGGATCGACGGCGCTGACCATCCGCCGGCCGCTCAGGGTTCACGAGATCGGGCCCCGGCGCTATCGGGTCGATGGCACGCCGGCCGATTGCGTGGCGGTGGCGCTGGCCCATGTGATGCCCGATGCCCGGCCGGATCTGGTGCTGTCCGGGGTCAATCGCGGCGCCAATCTGGCCGAAGAGGTGGTCTATTCCGGCACGGTCGGCGCCGCCACCACCGCCCAGTTGATGGGCATTCCGGCCATCGCCCTCAGCCAGACCTTCCGCGACCCGTCCTTCGTGCCGTGGGACACGCCGCGAACGCTGGCCCCGGCCATGCTGCGCGGGCTGCTGGCCCGGGGCTGGCCCGAGGACGTGATGCTGAACATCAACTTCCCCGATTGCCCACCAGCGGATGTGCAGGGCGCGCGGCTGACCCGCCAGGGCCATGGCATGATCGGCGGCATCCGGGTGGAGACCGAGGTCGACCATCACGGCGACACCGATCTGTGGTTGCGCTTCGATCGCCGCGGCCCCGATCGCTCGGCCGATTGCGACATCCAGGCCCTGCGGGATCGTCACGTCTCGATCACGCCACTTGGGGTGGACCGCAGCTGGGCCGGCGACCGCACCGCCCTTCAGGCCCTGATCGACAGCCTGCCCGGCGGTCGCGCGTGAACCGCGGTTCACGCGCGATGCTTCCATGCCGTTGAACCGCCGGTCAATTTCCGTCCGGAAACATGCGGTCGCGTCACGAGGTCGCAGACGCAATCTTCCGCGAATTGGGTGAGACAAATGTTTGACCTGTCGCGCGGGAGCCGCCACCATAACGCCAGCCGGCCGATCAAGAGCCGGCACAAGAGACTATGGGCACCGGGTGCATCGCAAAGCGGTGCCCACATGCTGCCACCCAGGGAGGAATATCCAATCCATGTCGCGTCTTCTGCCGCTGATGGGGCAGATGATGGATGCACCATTGTCCATCATCACTCTTCTGCAATATGCCGCCCGCTGTCATGCGACGACCGAGATCGTGTCGCGCAACTGCGAAGGCACGATCCACCGTTACGGCTATGGCGCGGCCTATGACCGGGTGCAGGCGCTGGCCAATGGTCTGGTCAGCCTGAAAGTGGCGCCAGGCGACCGGGTCGCGACCCTGGCCTGGAACAATCACCGCCATTTCGAACTCTATTTCGCGATCTCGGGGATGGGGGCCGTGTGCCACACCATCAATCCCCGGCTCGCCGCCGACCAGATGGCCTATATCCTCAACCATGCCGAGGACGAGGTTCTGTTCGTCGACCCGACCTTCGTGCCGCTGGTGGCGCGCCTGCAGGGGCAGCTGCCGCATCTGCGCCATGTGGTGGTGATGACCGACCGGGCCCATATGCCCGAAACCCCGCCCGGCTTCGACGATCTCCTCTGCTATGAAGAGCTGATCGCCGGCCAGCCCGCCAGTTATGACTGGCCGGATCTGGACGAGCGCGCCGCCTCGTCGCTCTGCTATACCTCGGGCACCACCGGCAAGCCCAAGGGCGTGCTGTACAGCCACCGGTCGACCGTGCTGCATGCGATGGCAGCCGGCTGTGCCGAGGGCGTGGGCGTTTCGGGGCGCGAGGTCGTGCTGCCGGTGGTGCCGCTGTTCCATGTGAACGCCTGGGGCATCCCCTATGCCTGCGCGATGTTCGGCGCCAAGCTGGTTCTGCCCGGCCCGCGCCTGGACGGCGAGGGCCTGCACGAGTTGTTCGAGGCGGAAGGCGTGACCCTGACCGCCGGCGTGCCGACGGTATGGCTGAACCTGATCAACTATCTCCGCCAGTCGGGCAAGCGGCTCGACATGCTGAAAAGCATCGTGATCGGCGGCTCGGCGGCACCGGTGTCGATGATCCGCACCTTCGAGGAAGAGTTCGGCGTCGACGTCGCCCATGCCTGGGGTATGACCGAGATGAGCCCGATGGGCACCATCGGCATCCTGAAGCGCAAGGATCTGGACCGCCCGGCCGAGGAACGCTATGCGCTGAAGGCGACCCAGGGCCGGATGGTCGCCATGGTCGGCATGAAGATCGTCGATCCCATGGGCCGGGCGCTGCCGCATGATGGCAAGGCCTTCGGCGAGCTGCTGGTCTCGGGCCCCTGGATCACCAGCGGCTATTACCATAATGACGAGGCCAATCTGGCGGCCTTCGACGAGGATGGCTGGTTCCGCACCGGCGACGTGGCGACCATCGATGCCGACGGCTACATGCACATCGTCGACCGCGCCAAGGATGTCATCAAATCGGGTGGCGAATGGATCAGTTCGATCGACCTGGAAAACGCGGTGATGGGCCACCCGAAAGTGGCCGAGGCCGCGGTCATCGGGGTCTCCCATCCGAAATGGGATGAACGCCCGCTGCTGATCGTGGTGCCGAAACCGGGTGAGACGCCGGACAAGGATGAAATCCTGTCCTGGCTGACCTCGCGCGTGGCGCGCCTTTGGTTGCCCGATGATGTGGTGCTGGTCGACGAACTGCCCCATAGTGGCACGGGCAAGGTGTTGAAGGCACAGCTCCGCCAGATCTTCAAGGACCACAAGCTGCCGACGGTCTGACAACCGCACACCGGCCCCGCGATCCATTGCGGGGCCGGTGTCTGGTAACAGTCAGGGGGATCAGGCGAAGTTCAGGATCGACAGGGTTTCGGCAACGCAGACCGGCCGCTCCTGGCCTTCACGCTCCACCGTCAGTTCCACGGTCAGGCGCACCGAACCCGGCCCCTGATCATCGACCGCCTTCAGGACCGCACGGCCGCGGACGCGGCTGCCTGACGGCACCGGTGACGTGAAACGCACCTTGTTGGACCCGTAATTGATCGAGGAGGCGACCCCTTCCACGGACCAGATCCCGGCCATCAGCATCGGCACCAGCGACAGGGTGAGATAGCCATGGGCGATCGTCGATTTCCAGGGTGTTTCGCGGGCAGCCCGCTCCACATCCAGATGGATCCACTGATAGTCACCGGTTGCCTCGGCGAACTTGTTGATGCGATCCTGATCGACCAGAACCCAGTCACTGACGCCAAGTTCGCTGCCGACGGCAGATCTCAGGTCGTCCAGCCCATGAATAACGCGCATGAGTTTAAGGTCTCCTCTCGTTTTGCGCCTTTAGGTAGAGGCGATTTATTGTTCATCCACCGGTGATTATGGGCAGAACGTTTGTCTCTTTTCAAGAGTTTGCTTTTAATTCCGGTATGCGAAATTATATTTCGCTGTTTTTGAAGATCTGGATCGTTTAGGCTATAAGCAATCGTGGAGTGAGGCCGGGCCACGCGCCCCTCCGCCAACAACACCAACGGTCGTGAACGACCGATCGGGGATCAGAGGTGATCAGCAGGTGATCATCTGTGGTCCGCTCCAAGAGGCACCACCGGCCCCGCCAGAGACGGGCCGACAAGGTCGCCGCTATGCAACGACGTAAAATGCCAAGGGAGGCTGCGTTGACGCCCAAACAGACACTGACTGCCATGACCAGCGCGATCGCGCTCGCCGTGGCCGCATTCGGCATGGCCGGTGCAGCACATGCCGAGGACACCATCAAGATCGCCTATATCGATCCGCTCTCGGGTCCGTTTGCGAATGTTGGTGACGAAGGTGCCAAGCACTTCGCGTATTTCATCGAGTATTTCAACGCGAATGGCGGCTTCAACGGCAAGAAGCTCGAACTGGTCACCATCGACAACAAGTCGAGCCCGAAGGACAGCCTGGTTGCGCTGAAGAGCGCGATCGACCAGGGCGTGCATTACATCACTCAGGGCAATGGCAGCCATGTCGGCGCGGCGTTGAGCGAGGCGGTCGCCAAGCACAACGAACGCAACCCCGACAATCGCGTGCTGTACCTGAACTATGCGGCCGTCGACCCCACCCTGACCAACGACGCCTGCAACTTCTGGCATTTCCGCTTCGACGCCAATAGCGACATGAAGCTGGAAGCGATCACGAACTACATCAAGGATCAGCCTTCGGTCAAGAAGGTCTATCTGATCAACATGGACTACTCGCACGGTCAGGCGGTGTCCAAGATCGGCCGCAAGCTGCTGAACGAAAAGCGCCCGGACGTCGAGGTGGTCGGCGATGACCTGCATCCGGTTGGCAAGGTCAAGGATTTCTCGCCCTATATCTCGAAGATCAAGGCATCGGGCGCCGATACCGTGATCACCGGTAACTGGGGCGCCGATCTGTCGCTGCTGGTCAAGGCCAGCGCCGCGGCCGGGCTCGACGTTCAGTACTACACCTATTACGGCGGCGGCCTCGGCACGCCGGTGGCGATCGGTGAAGCCGGCAACGGCAAGGTGAAGCAGGTCACCGAGTGGCATGCCAACCTGCCGGTCGAAACGCCCAGCGCCGAGACCAAAGTGCTTGAGGACGCCTATGTCAGCTTCCTCGCCAAGTATGACCTCGATTTCTATTATGGCCGCATCCGCACCATGCTTGGCATGCTCCAGCAGGCCATGGACAAGGCAAAGAGCGACCAGCCGGTCGAGGTTGCCAAGGCGCTTGAGGGCCTGACCTATCAGAGTGCCCTCGGCCCCGTCACCATGCGGGCCGACGACCATCAGGTGTCTCAGCCGCTGTACATCTCGACCTTCACCAAGGGCGTGAAGTACGACACCGAGCACACCGGTCTCGGCTGGAAGACCGACGCCAAGATCGACGGACCCAATACCGAGACCGCGACGACCTGCAAGATGCAGCGTCCGAGCTGACCGGGCTGACGTTCGCCACCCCGACCGGTACGGCGCCGCCCTTGGCGGCCGGCCGGCACCGATCGGGATGGCGGGCGACCGTTTCTGTTCCGGCCGCGCCCTGCCCCGGGCCATGCCCTCCATCGGGCATGATCCCTCATCCGGCGGACGCGACCCCTGCATGCTTCCGAGACCGGTGCGCCGCAGCCTGGCCGATGCCCCCGCCATCGCCCCGCCGCCACCGCCGGCCGGAGGCACCACGGAACCGAACGGCCCCCCATCCGGGGCTTGCGACGTATCCGGGGGCGTCGGCGACCGGCCACCCCCCCGACCGCGCGCCATTGACGCGTCGGCCGAAGCCGGCCACGCCACACCTCGCATAGACTGAAGGGCGAGATGCTGGAAATCGTCGTCTTCTCCCTCCTCAACGGCCTGCTGTTCGGCATGCTGTTGTTCATGCTGTCGAGCGGGCTGACGCTCATCTTCAGCATGATGGGTGTCCTGAATTTCGCGCATGCCAGCTTCTTCATGCTGGGCGCATATTTCGCGTATCAGATCAGCACCGTGACCGGCTTCTGGGTGGCCCTGATCGTGGCACCGCTGCTGGTCGGCGGCATCGGCATGCTGATCGAACGCTATGGCCTGAGGCGCGTGCACAAATTCGGCCATGTCGCCGAACTGCTGTTCACCTTCGGTCTGGCCTTCCTGATCGAGGAAGTGGTGGTGATGATCTGGGGCCGCATTCCCGTCGATTACGGGGTGCCGGCCGATCTGAACTACACCTTCTTCACGCTGCTCGGCACCAATTTCCCGGCCTATCGCGCGTTCATTCTGCTGATCGCGGTGCTGATGTTCGTGGCGCTGTTCCTGACCATCACCCGGACCCGGATCGGCATGATCATCCAGGCGGCGCTGACACATCCCGACATGGTCGCGGCGCTGGGCCATAACGTGCCGCGGGTGTTCATGATGGTGTTCGGCGGCGGCACGGCGCTGGCGGCGCTGGCCGGGGTGATCGGCGGCCCGATCCTGGTCACCGAACCCGGCATGGCCTTCCTGCTGGGCCCGATCATCTTCGTGGTCGTGGTGTTCGGCGGCATGGGGTCGCTGGGCGGCGCCTTCGTCGCCTCGATCCTGATCGGCGTGATCCAGACATTGGCCGTGGCACTCGACTGGTCGCTGGGCGGCACGCTCGGCGCCATCGGCATCTATCTGCCCACCGACGGCTTCATCGGCACGCTGGCCCGGATCTCGGTGTCGCAGACCGCGCCGATCCTGCCCTATCTGATGCTGGTGCTGATGTTGATCTTCCGCCCGAAGGGCCTGATGGGGACGCGCGAATCATGAGCGACCGCACCCTTCCCACCGGCAAGACCAGCGCCGCCGCCCTGCGCGGCGGCGCCCGCAGCGACCGGGGCGGCGGTTTCCTCGGCCGCTATGGCTTGTGGATCTTCGCGATCATCGTGCTGATCGTGGCGCCGCAGATCATGACCACGGGGTTCTCGCGGTCTCTGCTCAGCCAGATCGGCATCTCGATCATCTTCGCCCTGTCATACAACATGCTGCTCGGCCAGGGGGGCATGCTGTCCTTCGGCCATGCGGTGTTCTATGGCCTGGGCGGTTTCGTCGCGATCCATGTTCTGAACGCAATCTCGCCCGAGGGCTTCGCGCTGCCGCTGGAGCTTCTGCCGCTGGCCGGCGGCTTCGGCGCCATGATCTTCGGCGCGATCTTCGGCTGGATCTCCACCGCCCGCGCCGGCACCACCTTCGCGATGATCTCGCTGGGCATCGGCGAGCTGGTCTATGCCGGCACGTCGATGTTTCCGGAACTCTTCGGCGGCGAGAGTGGCATTTCGGGCAACCGCGTCACCCACACCGGCCTGTTCTTCAATTATGGCCCGCAGATCGACGTCTATTACCTGATCGCCGGCTGGTGCCTGATCTGCACCATCGCCATGTATCTGCTGACCCGCACGCCCCTGGGCCGCATGGCCAATGCCGTGCGCGACAATGAGGAACGCGCCCGTTTCGTGGGCTATGACCCGCGGATGGTGCGCTTCGTCCAGTACACGCTGGCCAGCTTCTTCGCCGGTGTCGCCGGCGGCCTGACCGCCGTGAACTATGAAATCGTCACCGCCGAGAATGTCAGCGCCGTCACCTCGGGTTCGGTGCTGCTGATGACCTTCATCGGCGGCGTCGGCAACTTCGCCGGCCCGATCCTGGGCGCCATCCTGGTCACCATCCTGCAGCTCAGCCTGTCGTCGATCACCGAGACATGGCAGCTCTATTTCGGCGTGCTGTTCATCGTGATGGTGATGTTCGCGCCGATGGGTCTTGCCGGGATCATCGCCCTGCATGAGCCGATCTGGCAGGCCCGACGCCTGAACCGGCTGATCGTGCCCTATGCCATCGGTCTGGCGACCTTCCTGCTGATGGGTCTGGGCCTCGTCGCCCTGATCGAGATGAATTATTACATGTCGACCACCTATGACGCGTCGATCCCGATGGAACTGTATGGCCAGGAGGTGTCGGTGCAGGCGGTGATGCCGTGGCTGCTCGCGATCGCGGTCACCGTGGTCGGCGGGTTCCTGTTCCGTCTGGCGATCCGGCGGATCAGGCATAGCTGGGATGGCGTGATCCACGACATCAAGCAGGAGGCGGCGTGATGACCGGGCTTGCCCTCGAACTCACCGATCTGCGCAAGAGCTTCGGCCCGACCGAAATCATCCGCGGCCTGAACCTTCAGGTGCAGAAGGGCCATCGCCATGCGGTGATCGGCCCGAACGGCGCCGGCAAATCGACCCTGTTCCATCTGATCAGCGGCCGGTTTCCGGTCTCGTCGGGGTCGATCAAGCTGAATGGCGAGGAAATCACCGGCCTCGCCGCCCAGCAGATCAACCGCCGGGGCCTCAGCCGCAGCTTCCAGGTCACCAACATCTTTCCGAAGATGACGGTGTTCGAGAACATCCGCTGCGCCCTGCTGTGGTCGCGCGGCTATAAATACTCGTTCTGGCAGATGGTCGCCAAACAGCGCCAGTTGAACGAGGATGCCGAGGCGATCCTTGAGCGGATTCACCTTCAGTCGCGCGGCAAGGTTCTGGCCGGCTTCCTGTCCTATGCCGAACAGCGGGCGCTGGAAATCGGGCTGACCATCGCCGGCGATCCCGACGTGATCCTGCTCGACGAGCCCACGGCCGGCATGAGCAACACCGAAACCGAACAGGCGGTCGACCTGATCCGTTCGGTCACCGAGGGCAAGACCCTGGTGATGGTGGAACATGACATGGGTGTGGTCTTCGGTCTGGCCGACCGGATTTCGGTGCTGGTCTATGGCGAGGTGATCGCCACCGACGTGCCGGCCGATATCCGCAAGAACCGCGCTGTCCAGCAGGCCTATCTCGGCGAGGAAGCGGCATGACCATGATGCTCGATGTCCGCGACCTCCACGCCTATTACGGCAAGAGCCACATCCTTCAAGGTGTGAGCTTCAACGTGAAGGAAGGCGAGATCGTCAGCCTTCTGGGCCGCAACGGCGTCGGTCGCTCCACCACCATCAAGGCGATCATGGGGCTGGTGCCGCCGCAGGGCACGGTCAGCTATCGCGGCCAGAACATCGCCGGCATGAAGCCGCACGAGATCGCGCATAAAGGCCTGGGCTATGTGCCCGAGGACCGCTCGATCTTCCCGACGCTGACCGTGCGCAGCAATCTGGCGCTGGGCCAGAAACGCGCGCGCGGCGGCGGCCGCTGGACAGTGCAGGACATGTTCAAGCTGTTTCCACGCCTGGAGGAACGCGCCGACACCCTGGCCGGCGTGCTCTCGGGCGGTGAACAGCAGATGCTGACCATGTGCCGCACCCTGCTGGGCGACCCCGACCTGATCATGGTCGACGAGCCGACCGAAGGCCTGGCGCCCAAGATCACCGAACAGGTCGGCGAGTTGCTGACCGAGATTGCCCGCCGGGGGGTGAGCGTGCTGCTGGTCGAACAGAAACTGACCATCGCGCTTAGAATCTCCCAGCGGCTCTATGTGATGGGCCACGGCCATATCGTGTATGAGGGCACGCCCGCAGCGCTTGCAGAGGATGCCGCCATACGCAAGGAATGGCTGGAGGTCTGAGGCAGACCGCGTAGTTTGTTACCCACGCAGGCCTATACCCCTGCATGTCCCGCGGCGCGGACCGGCCCCCTGATCGGGATCGGCCCGCGCCGTCTGGTGCCATCTCCGCTCGCTCGCGATACCAACCGCGCCCTCCCCAGGACGACGCGAGAGACGGACAGCCTGAGGTGACCTATTCATGACGACGAGTGTCCGCTACGAACGCCAGGGCCAGGTCGGTGTCATCACCGTCGACAATCCGCCCGTCAACGCGTTGAGCCAGCACGTCCGCCAGGGCCTGCTCGACTGCCTGGCCCAGGGCCTGGCCGACGACGAGACCCGGGCCCTTGTGATGGTGGGTGCCGGCCGCACCTTCATTGCCGGCGCCGATATCCGCGAATTCGGCAAGCCGCTGGTCGATCCCGATCTGAACCGTGTGATCGAGGCGTATGAGAACGCCACCAAGCCTGTCGTCGCCGCCATCCATGGCACCGCCCTCGGCGGCGGCCTGGAAGTGGCGCTGGGCTGCCATTACCGCGTGGCCGTGGCCGCCGCCAAAGTGGGCCTGCCGGAAGTGAAGCTCGGCATCCTGCCCGGTGCCGGCGGCACCCAGCGGCTGCCGCGCGTGGCCGGCGTCGAGGCGGCGATCGACATGATCACCACCGGCAAGTTCGTGCCCGCGGGCAAGGCGCTGAAGCTCGGCATCGTCGACGCCATCGTCGACGAGCTGGTGCCGGGTGCGGTGGCCTTCGCTGAAAAGCTGATCGCCGACAACGCGCCGCTGCGCCGGGTGCGCGACATGGACGAGAAGGTGAAGGCCTTCGATCCGGCCGGGTTCGAGACGATGCGCAAGGCCGTGGTCAAGGCCGCGCGCGGCCAGATGTCGCCGGTCGGCTGTTTCGATGCCGTCACCGCCTCGGTCACCCTGCCCTTCGAGGACGGCCTGAAGCGCGAGCGCGAAATCTTCACCGGGCTGATGGAATCCGATCAGTCGAAGGCGCTGCGCCACATCTTCTTTGCCGAGCGTGAGGCGCTGAAGATCCCGGACGTGCCCTCCGACACCCCCACCCTTCCGATCCGCACCGCCGCGATCATCGGCGCCGGCACCATGGGCGGCGGCATCGCCATGTGCTTCGCCAATGCCGGCATCCCGGTGAAGCTGCTGGAAATGACCCAGGACGCGCTCGATCGCGGCCTTGGCATCATCAGCGGCAATTATGCCAACACCGTCGCCAAGGGCCGGCTGACCCAGGACGCGATGGACAAGCGCATGGGGCTGATCGAGGGCGTGCTCGATTACGACGCCCTGTCTGAGGCCGACATCATCATCGAGGCCGTCTTCGAGGAGATGGACATCAAGAAGAAGGTGTTCGCCGCCCTCGACAGCGTCGCCAAGGCCGGCGCGATCCTGGCATCGAACACCTCGACCCTCGATGTCGACGAGATCGCCGCCTCCACCTCGCGGCCGGAATTCGTCATCGGCACCCATTTCTTCAGCCCGGCGAATGTGATGCCGCTGCTGGAGCTGGTGCGCGGGGCCAAGACCTCCAATCAGGTCATCGCGACCGCGATGAAGCTGGCCAGAACCATCGCCAAGGTGCCGGTGCTGGTGGGCAATTGCGACGGCTTCGTCGGCAACCGGATGCTGGAACCCTATGGCCAGCAGGCCGAGCTGATGCTGCTGGAAGGCGCCATGCCGGCCCAGGTCGACGGCGTCATGCAGCGCTGGGGCCTTGCCATGGGGCCGTTCACCATGGGCGACATGGCCGGGCTGGATGTCGGCTGGCGGATCCGCAAGCGCCGCGCCGCCACCCGCCGCAACGACCTGTTCTGGCCGACCGTCGCCGATCAGATCTGCGAGATGGGCCGCTTCGGGCAGAAGACCAAGGCCGGCTATTATCTCTATGAGGGCGGCAGCCGGGTTCCGGTCACCGACCCGAAGATCGAGCAGCTGATCGTCGAGGCATCGAAGGCCGCCGGCATCGAGCGCCGTGAGGTTTCCGACGAGGAAATTCTCAAGCGCTGCCTCTATGCGCTGATCAACGAAGGCGCCAAATGCCTTGAAGAAGGCATGGCGATCCGGGCGAGCGATGTCGATGTGATCTATTGCTTCGGCTATGGCTTTCCGGCATGGCGCGGCGGGCCGATGTTCCAGGCCGATCTGATCGGTCTGGACAAGGTGCTGGCCGACATCAAGCGCTTCCACGCCGCGCTCGACGACCGCTGGAAGCCCGCCAGGCTGATCGAGACCCTGGTCGCCGAGGGCCGGTCCTTCGCCGATTACGACCGCAGCCGCTGATCCGGTCGGCCGGGCGGCATCGGCCGCCCGGCCGACACCACCGCCATTGACCAGACGGCGCCCCTTCCGGCGCAGACCACATCGGCATTGAGACATTGCGACATTTTGTCTCGATCCGGTCGGTTTTCGCTGGCCTCGCCGTCGAACAGCCGTATGTTTTAGCAGGGATGGACCGGCCTTGAGGGGGGGACGGTCCCGGGCAAGGGTCCGACAGGATCCGATTTTTCAGGGAGCAGGGGCGCGATGAAGCTTACCCTCAGCGCCGAAGATCAGGCGTTCCGCGAAGAGGTCCGCGAATTCATGCGGACGTCCTTCCCGGAGGACATCAAGGCGCGCTTCGAGCGCAGTATTCATCTGCCGAAGGACGATTTCGTCCGCTGGCAGAAGATTCTGTACAACAAGGGCTGGGTCGCGCCGGCCTGGCCGAAGGAATATGGCGGCACCGGCTGGGATCCGATCAAGCGCTATATCTTCGATCAGGAAATGAATGCGGCCGGCGCGCCCGCGCCGATCGCCTTCGCCTTCAGCATGGTCGGCCCGGTGCTCTACACCTTCGCCAATCAAGCGCAGAAAGACCACTTCCTGCCGCGCATCCTGTCGTCGGAGGATTTCTGGTGCCAGGGCTTTTCGGAGCCGGGATCGGGCTCGGATCTGGCCTCGCTCAAGACCCGTGCGGTGCGCGAGGGCGATGAATATGTGGTGAACGGCTCGAAGATCTGGACCACGCTCGGCCAGTATGCCGACTGGATCTTCTGTCTGGTGCGCACAGACAACACCGCCAAGAAGCAGGAAGGCATCTCGTTCCTGCTGATCGACATGAAGACCCCGGGCATCTCGGTGACGCCGATCATCACCATCGATGGCGGCCACGAGGTCAATCAGGTGTTCTTCGAGGACGTGCGGGTGCCGGCCGAAAACCTGGTGGGCGAAGAGGGCAAGGGTTGGACCTATGCCAAATTCCTGCTCAGCCACGAGCGCACCGGCATTGCCGGCGTCGGCCGCTCGCGCCACCAGTTGAAGAAGCTGAAGGGGCTGGCCGCCAGGGAACTGGACGATGAGGGCCGCCCGCTGATCGAGAATGCCCGCTTCATGGAGCGGCTGGCCGATATCGAGATCGAGCTGATGGCGCTGGACGCGACCGTCATGCGGATGATCACGACCTCGAAGAGCGGCCGCCCTGGCCCTGAATCCTCGCTGCTGAAGATCAAGGGCACCGAGATCCAGCAGGCGATCACCGAACTGCTGCTGGAAGCGGTCGGCCCCTATGCTCAGCCCTATCTGCCCGAAAGCCAGCATCCCGGCTGGAACGGCGAGCCGATCTGGAGCACCGAGGCCAATCTGGCGGCGCCATATTATCTGAACTGGCGCAAGAGCTCGATCTATGGCGGCTCGAACGAGATCCAGAAGAACATCATCGCCAAGGCCTTCCTTGGCCTCTGACGCGCGACCGGGACAGAGGACTGACAGTTCATGGACTTCTCACTCAGCGACGAACAGCAGCTTCTGATCGAAAGCGTCGAGCGTTTCGTGCGCAACGAATACGCCTTCGACGCGCGGCGCAAGCTCTCCGAGACCGAGGACGGTATCTCGGCCAAGAACTGGGGCACGCTGGCCGATATGGGCCTGCTGGCGGTGATGGTGCCCGAAGATCAGGGTGGCATCGGCGGCAGCATGGTCGATGCGGCCCTGATCCTGGAACGCCTGGGCGGCGGCCTGGTGCTTGAACCCTTCATGCCGACCGCGGTTCTGGGCGCCCGCGCCCTGACCGTCGGCGCCAGGGCGGATGTCCGCGACGACCTGCTGGGCCGGGTCGCCGAAGGTGCTCTGAAGATCGCCTTCGCGCATTACGAGCCGCGCGGCCGTTACAACCGCACCCGCGTGACCACCAAAGCCGAACGCTCGGGCGAGGGTTTCACCCTGTCGGGCGTGAAGGCGGTGGTCCGCAACGCCCAGCATGCCGACAAGATCATCGTCAGCGCCCGCACCGCCGGGGCCGAGCGTGACGCCGACGGCATCACCCTGTTCCTGGTCGACCGCGACGCCGATGGCGTATCGCTGCGTGGCTATCGCACCGTCGATGGTGGCCGGGCGGCCGATGTCACGCTGACCAATGTCGCGGTCGGCGCCGATGCGGTGCTGGGCGAGGTCGATGGCGGTGCCGGGCTGCTGTCGGACCTGCTCGACCACGGCGCGGTGGCGGTGTCGGCCGAGGCGATCGGTGCCATGAAGGCGCTGCATACCCTGACCGTGGACTATCTGAAGACCCGCGAGCAGTTCGGCGTGGCGATCGCCAACTTCCAGGTGCTCCAGCACGCCGCGGTCGACATGATGAACCACTTCGAACAGACCAGGTCGCTGGCCTATGCGGCGGCGATGGCGCTGGCGGAATCCGACGACGACACCCAGCGCGCCCGCGCCGCGGCGGCCTGCAAGGCCCATGCCTCGCGCTCGGCGCGCCTGGTCGGTCAGGCCGGCATCCAGTTGCATGGCGGCATCGGCATGACCGAGGAATACGCCGGCGGCCATTACTTCAAGCGCCTGACCATGATCGAGGGCGAGTTCGGCGACCGCGACCATCATCTCGACCGGATGGTGGGCTTCATCCGCAGCGCCGCCTGATCGCGCATCGCAACCACGGCCTGACACCGGCATCGCCACGGGCCGGTCAACGATGAAGGGGGCGGAGACTGCGTGGTCTCCGCCCCCTTTTTTTCTGACCCCGCCGCCCGGGCCACCATCAAATGCCCGCCCATCCGTTACCAGGCAAGGGCAGGCGTCATTTTCAGGGAGGTCCGCCGCCATGGACCAGAAGATCATCAACCGCCGCGACCTCGATTTCATGCTCTACGACATGCTCGATGTCGAAAGCCTCACCAGCCGGCTGCGTTACGCCGATCACAACCGCGAGACCTTCGACGCGGCGATCGACCTGTCGATGAGGATCGCGGTCGATCATTACCTGCCGCATCTGCGCAAGAACGACACCCATGAGCCGCGTTTCGAGGACGGCCGCGTGGTCATGATCCCCGAGGTCAAGGCCGCCGTGACCCAGTTTATCGATGCCGGGCTTCTGGCTGCCGCCCAGGACGAGGACTGGGGCGGCATGTCGCTGCCGACCACCGTCGCCCATGCCTGCTATGCGCTGTTCGACGGCGCCAATGTCGCGACCGCGTCATACACTTTCCTGACCATCGGCGCCGCCAACCTAATCAAGAGCTTCGGCAATGACGACCAGCGCGAGCGTTTCCTGCGCCCGATGCTCGCCGGCCGGTTCTTCGGCACCATGGCGCTGACCGAGCCGCAGGCAGGGTCGGGCCTCGCCGATGTCCGCACCCGGGCGGTGCCGCAGGGCGACGGCAGCTATCGCATTTCAGGCAACAAGATCTTCATCTCGGCCGGCGATCATGAATTGTCGGACAACATCATCCACATGGTGCTGGCGCGGATCGAGGGCGCGCCCGCCGGCGTGAAGGGCATCTCACTGTTCATCGTGCCCAAGGTGATGGTCAACGAGGATGGCAGCCTGGGCGCGCGCAACGACGTGGCGCTGGGCGGGCTGATCCACAAGATGGGCTGGCGCGGCACCACCTCGACCATGCTGAATTTCGGCGAGAATGGCGGGGCGGTCGGCTATCTGGTGGGCGAGCCCCACAAGGGCCTGACCTATATGTTCCAGATGATGAACGAGGCCCGGATCGGCGTCGGCCGCTGTGCCGTGATGCTGGGCTATGCCGGTTATCTGCATTCGCTGGATTATGCCCGCAACCGCCCGCAGGGCCGGCTGCCCACCGACAAGTCCCCATCGAGCCCGCAGGTGCCGATCGTCAACCATGCCGATGTGAAGCGGATGCTGCTGGCCCAGAAGGCCGCGGTGGAGGGCGGGCTGGCGCTGACGCTGACCTGCGCGCGGCTGGTCGATGAACAGGACACCGGCGAGACCGAGGCGGCCCGCGCCGAAGCGCAGTTGCTGCTGGACATCCTGACCCCGATCGCCAAGGCCTGGCCGTCGGATTACTGCCTGGAGGCCAATGTCCACGCCATCCAGATCCATGGCGGCTATGGCTTCACCCGCGAATATCAGGTGGAGCAGTATTATCGCGACAACCGCCTGAACCCGATCCATGAAGGCACCAACGGCATCCAGGCCATGGACCTGCTGGGCCGCAAGGTCACCATGATGAACGGCGCCGCCCTGAAGGCGCTGTCACAGCGCTTCGCGGCATCGGTCGCCGAAGCGCGCGCCGCCACCGATGCGCGCCTGACCCGGCTGGCCGATGATTTCGAGGCCGCGGTCGTGCGCCTGCGTCACACCACGGAAGCCCTGGTGCCGCTGGGCCAGGCGGGGGAGACCGAGCTTTATCTTGCCAATGCCACCGCCTATCTGCACCAGTTCGGCCACACCGTGATGGCCTGGATCTGGCTGCGTCAGGCCACCACCGCCGCCCGGCTGCTGGCCGGCGACCCGCATGAGGCCGAGCGCGCCTTCCTGGACGGCAAATTCGCCGCCGCCCGCTATTTCTATGTCTGGGAACTGCCCAAGAC
The DNA here is from genome assembly GCF_014636235.1 of Tistrella bauzanensis. NCBI lineage: Bacteria > Pseudomonadati > Pseudomonadota > Alphaproteobacteria > Geminicoccales > Geminicoccaceae > Tistrella > Tistrella bauzanensis. Next base: position 5,596 of record NZ_BMDZ01000037.1, on the reverse strand, counting down.
CACGGTGTGGGCGGGCATTCTGGAAAGCCGCGACGATACGCTGGTCACCACTGCCGACGCATCGTTCTGACCACAGGCGCGCCATACCCTGGCCTCCACTCTTCATCTTCCCCGTCAAGAAAACCACATGAGGAAACATCCAATGACCAAGCCGATCGGCGTTGTCGGCGCCGGCATGATGGGATCGGAGATCGCGCTGATCTTCGCCGTCGCCGGCCATTCCGTGCTGCTGACCGACCAGAGCCGCGCCGCCGCCGACGCGGCGATCGGCCGGCTTGAGACCGTGCTGGATCGCGGCATCGGACGCGGCTTCTTTTCCGAGGCCGATAAGGGCCGCGCGCTGGGCAATCTGCGCGCGGTCGACAGCCTGGACGATTTCGCCGACCGGCAGGTGGTCGTGGAGGCGGTGTTCGAGGATCAGTCGGTCAAGCAGGCGGTGTTCCGGCAACTCGACACCATCCTGCCCGCCGACGCGATCATCGCCAGCAACACCTCGACCATCCCGATTTCCACCCTGGCCTCAGTGGTGTCGGCCGAACGCCAGCCGCGGTTTCTGGGCACGCATTACTTCTCCCCCGTGCACCGCATGAAACTGGTCGAGGTGATCCCCACCTTCGACACCGCCGATGAGGTGGTCGACGAGGTGATGGATCTCTGCCGTAACGCCGGCAAGGAACCGATCCGGGTCAAGGACGTGCCGGGCTTCGCGGTCAACCGGGTGCTGCATGCGTTTCTGATCGAGGCCGTGAAGCTGGTCGAGGAAGGTGTCGCCACGCCGGAGGATATCGACAAGGCCTGCCGCCTGGGTCTGGGCCATCCGGTCGGCCCCTTCGACCTGATGGACGTGGTGACCAACAGCCTGAGCCTTCAGGCCCAGGAAATCATGCATGACGCCTATGGCGAACGCTTCCGCCCCGGCAGCCTGCTGAAGCAGAAGGTCGCCGCCGGCCATATCGGCCGCAAATCCGGACGCGGCTGGAAGGTGTATCCGCCCAAGAGTTGACACCTGCCGGGCCGCCGCAGCGCGGACGGGCCAAACCGCCGCCAATCGATTATCATGGCCGATGTCTCATCACGCGGGGATCATGCCATGGCCGGTCGGCGGCTTGCCGTCATTCTTCTTGCGGGCAGCGGTCTTGTCGTGGCGGCAGGCCTGGTGCTGTGGCGTTATGGCCCGGCGATCGCTGTCGAGATGGCCATCGACGCGCTGGAGGCACGCGGCATCGGACCGGTGACCACCGGCACGCAGAGCTTCACCGACGGCCGGCTGGTGATCACCGATCTGCGGATCGGCGATGTCGGCATCGCCCCCGCCGATGACGGCGGCACCACCGGGTCGGGCCTCAGTGCAGACCGTCTCAGCCTGGGCTTCACACTGGATGCCCTGCGCGCCGGGCGACTGACCGAGGCCCGGATCGGGCATCTGACCCTGCGGCTGATGGAAAGAGCACCCGGCCCGTTCGCGGCGCTGCTGGCCGACGGCCCTGAGGACGGCGCCACCACCCCGCCATCGCCCCTGACCCTGCCGATCGACAACCTTGTGATCGACCGCCTGGACGCCGCCTATCTGAATGCCGACGGCAATACCCTGATGCGCTATGACGGCCGCGCCGATATCGCCGGCGATCACGGCCTCGCCATCGCCCTCGACGGCCGCGGCGCCTGGGCCGCAGCGGACGGATCGGCCGATATCGCCGGGCCGATCGCCTTGACCGCACAACTGGCGCCGCCGAAGCCGGGGCAGCCCGAGCGGATCGCGATTGCCGGCACGATGGCCTTTCAGGGTGGAGGCGACGGCTGGTCGATGGCCTATGCGGCACCGGTGCCGATCGCGGCCACCGTCGCCCGCAGCCTGACCGATGGCGGCCTGACCGCCACGCTCACCGACTGTGTGGCCCTGCCCCCAATCAGGCTGGGCGAGGGCCGCGATGCCACCGCGATCGGCGATGCCCGCCTGTGCGCAACCGATGGCGAACCGCTGCTGCGGATGATGCCGGATGGCACGGCCATGCTGACCGCCGTTCTGCGCGACGGCGCGGTCGCCAGCCCCGGCCTGCAGGCCAGCCTGACCGCGCTGACCCTGACCGGCCCGGTTCCGGGGCTGGCCGTGGATGGTGCCCCGCCCCTTGCCCTGCGGCTTGACGGCGGCCGGGTGATCCTGGCCGATGCCGGCATCACCCTGCGCGACATCGCCGGCACCGCGACGGCCACAGAGCTTGCCTCGACAAACCCGCAGGCGCGGATCGCCAGCCTGTCGCTGCGGGTGGACGATACCGCACAGCCACAACGCGTGGTGCCGCTTGCCATCACGCTCGCCGGCACCGCCTCGCCCGCCGCCGTGGTGTTGAAAGGCCGACTGACCGACGCCGCCGGCCGGATCGGCGGCCCGGTGACCATCACGCACGATCCCGCCGGCGGACGCGGCCATGCCACTTTGGCGCTGGGGCCGGTCAACTGGGCGCGCGGCAGCCTTCAGCCGGTCGACATCGCGCCCGTGGTGGCGGGGCTGTTCAGTGGCGTCACCGGCCAGACCGCCGCCCATCTGCGCGCCGACTGGCGGCCGAACCGTCCGGTGGCGCTGCGGGCGGTGATCGACATCGTGTCGACCGGCGTGACCGTCGATGCCGCCAGTCTGTCGGGCATCAACGGCCAGATCGTGCTGACCGGCCCCGACCCATGGGTGACCACAGGACCGCAGACCCTTGAGATCGGTAGGGTCGATGCCGGCATCCAGCTGACCGGCGGCACGGTCACCGCCAATCTGACGCCGAAGACCATCGACCTGCTGGAAGCGACCTGGCCCTTCGCCGGTGGCCGCCTGTCGGTGCAGCCGACCACCCTGCCCCGCGCCGACGGACCGCGCCGGTTGACCGTGAAGGCCGAGGCCCTGGAATTGTCGCTGCTGGCGGCCCTGGCCGAACAGCCGGCGCTGACCGCCGATGGCCGGATATCGGGCACCATTCCTGTCGTGATCGCCGAGGACGGCATCCGCATCGACAAAGCGGTGCTGGCCGGTCGCACCGGCCGGCTGAGCTGGACATCGGATGCGGCCGCCTCGGCGGCCGGCTCCGCGGGTGAGGGCGCCGACCTGCTGGCCCGCGCCTTGCAGGATTTCCGGGTCGAGCGATTGAACATGACCCTCGACGGCCCGCTGGAAGGCGAGCTGATCGCGGGATTGTCCCTCGCCGGATCGAGCCCGGCGGTGTATGATGGATACCCGATGGAAATCAATCTGGATGTCCGCGGACCGCTGGCACAGCTGCTGTCAGCCGAAGGTCGCCTGTTCGATGCTTCAGGGGCCGGGCTTGGTATCGAGGGGCTGACGCCGCAGTGACATGGCCACCCGACCCGGCCCGCCGCCCAGGCGAGCGTCCGGCTTCCGAAGACCGACGATCTGACAAGATGGGAGGCCCGATGGCCCGACGGATATCGCTGCCCCGGATTTCACTGCCGCCGCTGCTGGCGGCATCAGCCTTGTTCGCCCTGCTCGTCGCCGCCTGTCAGCCGACCGTCAGGGTCGAGGCGCCCGAAAAGCCGATCGTGATCAACGTCAACGTCAAGATCGAGCATGAGGTCCGGGTCCGCGTCGAGAAGGACATCGAAGACCTGCTCTCCTCTGAACCGGAGCTGTTCTGATGACCATGTCGCGTTTTCATCGCCACCTGTCCGCCGGCCTGTTGCTGCGGGCGGTTCTGGCGGCACCGCTGGCCGTCACGATCGGCGCCGTCATGCTGCCGGCCACAGCCATCGCCCAGCAGGCCGATCTGGATGCGTTGAAGGCATCGGGCACGGTCGGCGAACGCTTCGACGGCTATGTGGCCGTGGTCAAGGGCCAGGGCGACGCCGCGACCCAGCGGGTGGTCGACCAGATCAACCTGCAGCGCAAGGACCGCTATCGCGAGATCGCCAGCAAGCGCGGCACCTCGCTGTCGGCGGTGGAACAGATCGCCGGCGCCCAGATCATCGAACGCGCGCCATCTGGCAGCCTGGTGATGCCGCAGAACGGTAACTGGGTGCGCAAGCCCTGAACTGAAGCCGGGCCACCACACCCCCCTGATATCACCGACAGACCCGACGCCGCACCTCAACACCCGGGGGTGATGTCGGCCTTTTTCGGCCTGATGCCACACTAGCCGATCTGGCTCCGCCTCGATCAGATCCAGAATTGAGCCGCGATGGGCGTCGATCTGGTCAGAGCGCACATTGCCGCGGCGTTTGTCCGGCGTCAGATAACAGTATGTATGCCCGTGCGCCCCGACGAATAGCCGACGATACACCGACACCAAAACGCGCCACCGCTGTACGGCAAGACATCCCTAAAGCAATCGCATCCACCACCCGCTGCCGCAAGTCTTCGGAAGGAATTCTCGCCGTAGAGGCTGGCCTCCTTCTCCAACTTTGATCTTGCATCACAAATATCTTCGGAGAGGAGTCACTTGACTCCTACGTCGGGCATAGCTGCCCTAAATGGCAATGCGACCTGAGTGATAGTGGACAAAGGGCAGCACGATGTCGGGGAATAGGCCTAATAAGCCAAGACGCCATCATTACCTGCCACGCTTCTATATGCGGCGCTTTACCTGTTCCGATGATGAGCACAAGGCCATGGTGGTCACGGCGCACCAGAACGATCTGGTCCTCGACCGCAAATCGATCGATCGGATCGGGTATGAGCCGAATCTGTATGATTTTATCGAGAACGGGAGTGGCAGTTCCATCGAGAGCGAGCTTAACGAAAGGATCGAAACACCTTTTTCGAAAAGCCTCGCATGGACGAAGATCGAGAGCGGCAATGCTGCCCGTCTCGACATGGCCGATGGCCTGTCGATTTACGGCTTTGCCCAGCACCTGCTGCGCCGAAATCTCGCGGCTCTATGCTTCATGAAGAAGCGACATGCAGACTTCCTCGCCGGCAAGATGGCGGATTTCACAGAGGAGGAACGGGAAATACATCAGTATATTGAGGAGATATCAGGTGGTCCGCATACGCTGTTCCGTGAGGGTGCACTCGAAACACTACTCCCTGAAGACGCATTTGCCGCAAACGTCATGATTTGCCAGTCTCCAGTTCCCTTCCGGACATCTACCAATCCGACCTTGGCGATATCCTATCCCGGTAGAGACTCTATTTTCGGCGAGATGTTCAATTCACTTAGAACTTGGTGGCTACCTCTCGATCGGCACTGGGGTGCATTCATCGTGGTGGGTGGGCCAGCGGGATTCACCAAGGAAGAGGTGTCCGAGGACTTCGCTCGCGTTTTAAATCGACAATATCTCAGTCAGTTGACGCTCGGCAATGCACGCTACATGATCGCCGACGATCCCTTTCTTGAGGCTGACCTCGAATGGGCCGGCTTCGCGTTCGAGCACAGCACGACGCGTGGCTTTCGCTATCGACTGCGCTCCGACTAGAGCCGCTTCCCGTCATTCCGCTTCATGCCCCGCCGCCATGAAGTACCCCTGACAGCTATATGTGTGGCAGGGTGTGCGCGGCCACGGCAATGTCCAGCATCATGGAGGCTGTTGCCGAATGCCCGCTACCCATGGTTTGACGCCGTCTGCTGACGGCTTGGGAGCTTGGCGGGGGTCTCGCGCG
>NZ_BMDZ01000036.1 GCF_014636235.1 Tistrella bauzanensis | reverse complement strand
GACCCCGTCTGCGAGGCTGCATAGCCTCATCAACCAGCGACGTCCGCCGAGCCCTTTTCAACATCGGGCGGGACATCCCCTATGGCCGTGGTGGAACGGGTCAGCCATCGGGTGGCGGTGATGTATATGGGCGAGATCGTCGAGATCGGGCCGCGCGCGGCCGTGCTCCAGAGCCCGCGCCACGCCTATACCCGGCGCCTGCTCGATGCCGTGCCGGTGGCCGATCCGCTGGCGGCGCGCCGGCGCCGCACGCTCGACGTCTCGGAAATCCTGAGCGCGCTCAGGCCCGCCGGCTATCGCCCGCCGGCCCGACATTACGATGAGGTGTCGCCTGGTCATTTCGTGATGGCCGATGCGCTCTGAGCATGATCCGGCAGCACCCGGGATCATGCGGCTGCGCCACCCCCCCCCGCAGAACAAGGACAGTATGATGGCCATGACGCCCGAGGCTGCGACCCGGCTCACCCGGTTCTATGACGGCACCCTGCTGCCCGACGAGATGATCGAGGTGATGACCACAGATCAGGGCTGGTTTCCGTCGCGCACCATCCGCCGTGGTGGCGTGGTGCGTGATTTCGCCGGGTATCCGGGTGGCCTGCCGCCGATCAGGATCGACGATCAGGGGCGGGTCTTCGACCTCTATGACTATCTGACCACCAATGCCATTGCCGGGCTGGTGATCCTGAAGCGCGGCCAGATGGTGTTTCAGACCTGCCAGCGCGGCATCGGCGTCGAGACCCTGTGGCATTCCTGCTCGCTGGCCAAGTCGATCGCCGCCACGCTGGTCGGCGTGGCGCTGAAGGAGGGCGCGATCCGCTCGCTCGACGACCCTGTCAGCCGTTATGTGGCGGTGGAGGGCGGCTATCGGGCGGTGACGCTGCGTCAGTTGCTGCGGATGAATTCCGGCATCCGCTGGAACGAGGATTATGTCGATCCGGCATCGGACCGGCGGCAACTGCTGGCGGTGCAGTCGCGCTGGCAGCCGGGCGGCATTCTAGGCTTCATGAAGGATCTGCCGGCGGCGACACCGCCGGGCGGCGCCTGGACCTATAACACCGGCGAGTCTTATCTGGTCGGCGCGGTGATGGAGGCCGCGACAGGTGTCAGCCTGGCCGATTATCTGTCGGACCGGATCTGGTCGCGGGCCGGCATGGCCATGGATGCCCGATGGTGGTCGGAAGCACCCGATGGCCTGACGATATCGGGCAGCGGCATGAATGCCTGCCTGGGCGATTACGCCCGCTTCGGCCAGTTCGTGCTGGAAGGCGGGCGGATCGGCGACGAGCACCTCCTGCCCGATGGCTGGCTGGATGAGGCGGGCGCGCCGTATCGGATCGGCGACCGCATGGTGCCCTATGGCTATATGTGGTGGGTGCCGGAACTGCCCGATCCGATTCTGGCGGGCAGTTTCCAGGCCGAGGGCATCTATGGCCAGTACATCCACGTCAACCCGGCCGAGGAACTGGTGGTGGTGGTGGCCAGCGCGCGGTCGAAGCCCGGCTATCGCCGGCGGCTGGAGATCAACGACGATGCATTCTTCGCGGCGGTGGCGCGGGCGCTCAGGGAAGCCTGAACGTCCACGCGCCATCCTCTGCCCGAAGGCAAAGGCGGGTCAGCGGCCGGCGGCCATGGTCAGGGGCGGCACGCCGCCGGCGGACCAGCCGCCGTCGACCGGCAGAACCACGCCGCTGACATAGGCCGCGGCATCCGATGCCAGGAACATGGCCACGCGCGCCACATCTGCCGTGGTGCCCTGGCGGCGCAGGGGCACGCTGCCGGCCACCGCGGCATTGGCCTCAGGCGTCGGCGCCAGCCGGGCCATGCCCTCGGTGCCCTCGATCGGACCGGGAACCAGGCTGTTGACGCGGATGCCCTCAGGCCCCCATTCCATCGCCAGCACCCGGGTGATCATATCGACGCCGGCCTTGGCGGCGCAGACATGGACCTGCCACTCCATCGCCTGAGCGGCCTGGGGGGCCGAGATGTTGACGATGGCCGCGCCGGGCTTGCGCAGGTGTGGATGGGCTTCGCGCATCACGTGGAAGGTGCCGATCAGATCGATATCGATCACCGACTTGAAGCCATTGGGCGAGATGCCGTGGGCGGGCGCCGGAAAATTGCCGGCAGCGCCCGAGATCAGCACGTCGATCGGCCCCAATACGCGGGCGGCGCCCTCAAAGGCCGCCCTGACCGCGGCCACGTCGCGCACGTCGCAGACATAGCCCTCGACCGCGTTGCCGTGGGCGGCAAGTTCGGCAACCGCCGCCTGGACCTTCTCGGGCTTGCGGCTGGCGACCGCGACCTGGGCGCCGGCGGCGGCGAAGCCATGGGCGATGCCGAGATTGATGCCGGATGTGCCGCCCATCACGAAGACGTTGCGGCCGGTGAAATCGAAGCTGTAGGTGCTCATCTGCGAGCGTCTCCTGATAGGTCCCTGGCCAGGATGGCGCGGTTGCTCCGCACTCGGGCTTGGTGGGATCAGCATAGGTGGTGGCCGGGGCGGGCGCCATGGCCGCGGGGACACATGCATGCTTTCAATCGGCGTTGGCGTGGCATGTGGTGGCCGGAACGCGGCATACTCAACACGCGGTCGCGCGGGCGATGCGGCCGCGGCCGACCACAATGACCGCCAGGGAGACGCTCCATCATGACGACCGCACGACTCGACGGCACACGGCTTGCCGGTACACAGCTTGACGGGCAGGTCGCCTGGATCACCGGCGCCGGCAGCGGTATCGGCGAAGCCGCGGCACTGGCGCTGGCCGAGGCCGGCGCCACGGTCTATCTCAGCGGCCGGCGCGCCGATGCTCTGGATGCCGTGGCATCCCGCATCCGTGACGCAGGCGGGCAGGCGCTGGTCGCCCTGCTCGACGTGGCCGACAAAGCGGCGGTGCGCGAGGTGGCCGACGCGATCCTGCAGGCGCAGGGCCGGATCGACATTCTGGTCAACAGCGCCGGCCTCAACGTTCCCAACCGCAGTTGGGAAAGTGTCGACACCGATGGCTGGGATCAGGTGATCCGGGTCGATCTGGACGGCGCGTTCTATTGCACCCATGCGGTGCTGCCGGCGATGCGCAAGGCCGGCGGCGGGCTGGTGATCAATGTCTCGTCCTGGGCCGGGCGCTATGATGTGCGCCTGACCGGCCCCGCCTATAATGCGGCCAAGCATGCGATGCTGGCGATGAATGCCAGCCTCAATCTTGAAGAAGGCCAGCATGGCATCCGCGCCTGCGCGATCTGCCCGGGCGAGGTGAACACCGCGATCCTCGACCGGCGTCCGGTGCCGGTGACGACCGAAGACCGGGCGCGGATGCTGCAATCGGATGATCTCGGCGCAACGATCCGCTTCGTGGCGACCATGCCACCGCATGTCTGCCTGAACGAGATCCTGATCAGCCCGACCTGGAATCGGCTGAATATCGTCTGAGCGGGTCGTCGGGCGCGGGCTTGCCCCGCCGCAGCCGGTTGCGGCGTTCAGGATCGGTCCGCCGCAACCGGCTGCGCAGATGGCGGGGGAGATAGGGTTCCAGCCGGCCGATGCGGCCCGAGAACCCGGGCCAGCGTGCACGCAGCCGGCCAAGCCCCCGGCGGGCGCTGGCCGAGGTGGCCAGAACCAGCCCCAGCCCCAGCGCGATCATCGGCAGGCCCACCGGCAGCGGGGTGGGGGCAAGGGCCGCGCCGGCTGCAAGGCAGGCCCAACCCAGAATGCGCAATGCCGCATGTTTCAGCCGGATACCGGTCACGAACCAACGCCTTGTCTGCCGAGAGGCCGGAGCCGCGATGGGGCTGGCTGCCCCGATCCGGTATCATCACCCGACATCATAGGTCCACCAGATGACGCTGCGATGACGCTGCATGGTGCCGACACCACCAGCATTGACAGCGGCGGCGATACAGCCGACATGCTGCCGATCGGGCCGCGCCGCACGCGACCCCCATCCCCGACAGGAGCCATTGCACCGTGCCCGTGCCCGACCCCAGAGCGGCCGACCAGCTGCGCCGTCGCCAGCCGATGTTCAACCTGCCGCGCGCGACCCAGATGCTGGTCGGGATCAACGTCCTGGTCCATCTGGTGCGGGTGTTCCTGCTGCCGGAGCATCTGGACTGGGAATTGATCGCGACCGCCGCGGTGATCCCCGCCCGCTATAGCTATGGTCCAGGTTTCGACCTGCCGTCGCTGATCGCGCCGCTGACCTTCCAGTTCCTGCATGGCGGCTTTCTGCACCTGCTGCTGAACATGGCGCTGCTGGCGGCCTGGGGGGCGGGGGTGGAGCGCATGGTCGGTCCCTTGCGCATGGTGGGGTTCTATCTGGTCACCGGCATGCTGGGGGCGCTGGCCCATGTGCTGATCTACCCTGAAAGCATGGTGCCGATGCTGGGCGCATCGGCCGGCATCAGCGGGCTGTTCGCGGCGGTGCTGATCATGATGCGCCGCAGCCGCGCCGGCACCGGCAGCATCATGCCGCTGGCCCTGTTGTGGATCGCGACCGCGGTCATCACCGGCATCTGGGGCACGCCCGGCACCGGTGAGGCGGTGGCCTGGGTGGCCCATATCGGCGGGTTTCTGGGCGGCCTGGCGCTGTTCCCGTTCCTGCTGCCGCGCCCGCGCCGCGGCTGACCCGTGGGCGCCATGCTTTAATCCAGCTCGGCCTCACCCCGAGAAAGCCTCGTTTGCGACCGGGGCCGCATGGCGCGAGGATAGGGGCGTTCCAGGTGACAGGGACACGGCCCTCCATCCCCATGCCGGCGGCCCCTGCCGGCAGGCGGGCCTGTTCCGGCGTGCAGACGTCCCCTCCGGCGTCTGCACGCCTTTTTTTGAGCCAGTGGTCCGTCATATGGCCTGCCGATCTGCATATCTGCGCAGCTTGCAGATGCAGAACCGCACGGAAAGATGCCCGGATCAGCGGAATATCGGCATTCAGATGTATGCCTTCAGCGTGCGTGTGGGTATGGCAGGTCCATATGATGGATCATCAGGCCATGGCGATTGACCCATAGCCGTCACCGACTCTAAGATGCCTTCCGAAACATCCTTACAAAATGAGTTGCGGAGTCGAAATCCGAACGCCGTTTGATGGTCCTGTTCTGATTGAACAGAGAAAGATGGCCATCCGGATGCGTCGGCAATGGCAGCCGCAACCCGCCAAACGAACATACGATTGTTCGAATAATGGATGCACCGGTCGCCCGGCGAGCATCTGAATGGGAGGAGAACATCATGAGCATGCGGTCGCGTTTCCGCAGCCTTGCCTGCGGCCTTGGTGCCGGCGTCGCGGTTGCAGCGATGGCCATGGGCGCCAGCCCGGCATCGGCAGAAACCTTCAAGATCGGCATCGTCACCTTCCTGTCGGGTCAGGCCGCCGAGGCCTTCGGCGTGCCGGCGGCGAACGGTGCCAAGACCATGATTGCCGGGCTGAATGCCGGCAAGCTGCCGGCCCCTTACGATACCAAGGGCTTCGGCGGGATGGAAATCCAGCCGATCATCATCGACGAGGCCGGCGGCGCCACCAAGCAGGTGCAGGAACTGCGCAACCTGATCCAGCGCGAGCAGGTCGATGCGGTGGTCGGCTATATCAGCTCGGGCGACTGCCTTGCGGTCGGCCCGGTGGCCGAGGAACTGAAGGCGCTGCTGATCCTGTTCGACTGCGGCACGCCGCGGATCTTTGAAGACAATCAGTTCGAATACGTCTTCCGCACCGCCGCCCATGCCACCATGGATAACGTCGGTCTGGTCCGCTACATGAAGGACCATGACGTCAAGGTCGGCACCTACAGCGCCATCAACCAGGACTATGCCTGGGGCCATGACAGCCGCAATGATTTCGTGGCGGCGATGGGGCAGTTGTATCCGGAGGCCAAGTTCGAGGCCGATCTGCTGCCCAAATTCGGCGCCGGCCAGTATGGCACCGAAATCTCGGCGCTGCTGCGCCAGGGCTCGGATCTGGTCTATTCCAGCAACTGGGGCGGCGATCTTCAGGCGCTGGTCCTTCAGGCCGGCCCGCGCGGCCTGTTCAAGCGCAGCCAGGTTGTGTTCTCGGCAGCCGACCATGTTCTGCCGGCGCTGGGCGACAAGATGCCCGACGGTACGATCATCGGCGCCCGTGGCGCCTATGGCCTGATGAGCGAGGAAACCCCGCTCAACACCTGGTTCCAGACCACCTATACCGCGGAACATGGCGTCTATCCGGTGCAGGCCCCCTATCGCGTCTCGCAGGCCCTGCTGGGCCTGAAGACCGCGATCGAGAAGGCCATGTCGGAAAACGGCGGCAAGAAGCCCACGACCGACGAGATCCGCGCTGCGCTGAAGGGCTCGACCTGGAACAGCCCCGGCGGCCAGATCACCATGGCGAACGGCAATGGTCATCAGGCCATTCAGGACATCGCCTTCGGCCGCACCCGTTATGACGCGGACAAGAAGATGGTGGTGATTGAGGACATCGGTCGCTATCCGGCGAAATGCGTCAATCCGCCGGCCGACATGAAGGCGAATGACTGGATCAAGGCCGGTTTCCCCGGCGCCGCCTGCAACTGACCTGCCTGACGGCAATCATGGCCGGCCCGGCGGACACGTGTCCGCCGGGCCGGCCATGGCGTCGCGCGGCCCGTTTCGGTTCCCGTTTCCGGCAATGTCCATCGTTGTCGCAGTCTTCCCGGAGACGTTCCTGATGGAGCTTCTGCTCACCGTTCTCGTGGACGGGCTGATCTATGCCGCCTGGCTGTTCATCGTGGCCCTGGGGCTGACGCTGGTCTTCGGCGTGCTCAAGATCCTGAACATCGCCCATGGCAGTTTCTATGCGATCGGCGCCTATGCCGCGGCCTCGCTGGTGACCTGGTTCACCACCATCGGCCTTGCCCCCGAATGGTCGCTGGTGGCCATGCTGCTCGCGGCGGCCGGCGTTGCCGCCGTGCTGGGGCCGCTGCTGGAACGCGGCCTGCTGCGACTGTTCTATGGTCGCGACGAAGTGCTGCTGGTGCTGGTGACCTATGCCCTGTTCCTGATGCTGGAAGACGGTGTGAAGCTGATCTGGGGCGTCGATCCCTATTACGTGTCGGAGCCTTACAGCCTGTTCGGCAATGTCGAGATGGGGCCGCTGTTCTATGTCGGCTATGATTTCGCGCTGATGGGGCTGGCTGTGATCTGCGGGCTGGGCGTGTGGTTCGGCCTGAACCGCACCACGCTGGGCAAGATCGTTCTCGCGGTCATTCACAACCCCGAGATGTCGGCCTCGATGGGGGTGAACGTCAACAAGGTCTATGTGCTGGCCTTCATCTGCGGCGTGTTCCTGGCAGCACTTGGCGGTGCGTTCACGGCACCGCAGATTTCCGTGCAGCCGGGCATCAGCGTCGGCGTGATCATCCTGAGTTTCGCGGTGGTGATCATCGGCGGACTGGGCTCGATCGAGGGGGCCGCGGTCGGCGCGCTGATCGTGGGCCTGTCGCGCGCGGCGGCGGTGCATCTGGTGCCGGATGCCGAATTGTTCATTGTGTATCTCGTGATGGCCGCGGTGCTGGTCTTCCGTCCGGAAGGCCTGTTCGTCCGCGCCCAGGCGCGCAAGATCTGACGGGAGACCCCATGATGTCGACCCGATCCGCAGTGTTGCGCCCGGTGCTGGTGGCGGCCATCGTCGTTGTCGCGCTGGCTTTCGCCGGCATGGCGCTGCCCAAATGGTTCCTGTTCCTGGCCACGATGGCGATTGCCCATGCGACCGTGGCGCTGGGACTGATCTTCATGATGCGCGGCGGCCTGGTCTCGTTCGGCCAGGGCCTGCCGTTCTGCCTGGGGGCCTATGCGGCCGGCCTCGGCGGCCCCTGGCTGGGGCTGACCGATGCGGTCCTGCTGCTGCTGCTGGGTGGTCTTACCGCCGGCGCGGTGGCGGCGGTGTTCGGATCGCTGCTGGCCCGCTATCGCGGCATCTTCTTCGCCATGCTGACCCTGTCGCTGTCGATGGTGCTCTATGGTCTGCTGGTCAAGGCGACCGCCATCGGCGGCTCCGACGGCCTCAACCTGGCGCGCCCGTCGATCCTGGGTTATGTGCCGACCACCGAGACCGCCGATTACGCGCTCTATCTGCTGGCGGTGGCGACCGCGGGCGTGCTGTCGGCGATCGCGGCCCTGCACTTCAATTCCGTGCGCGGGCTGATGTCGCTGGCGGTGAAGGAAAACGAGCTGCGCGTGGAATATATGGGCGCCTCGGTCCGGTCGCTGATGGCGGTCAACTTCATCATCGCCGGCGTCTATGGCGGCATTGGCGGCGCGCTGGCCGCGATCGCGCTTGGCCATATCGAACCCACCTTCTCGTACTGGACCACCTCGGGCGAGATGGTGTTCCTGGCGATCCTGGCCGGGCAGCACAGCGTGGTCGCGGTGTTCCTGGCCTCGCTGATCCTGGAACTGGTGCGGTCGTTCGCGAACCTGTATTTCCCCGAAACCTGGCAGCTGGCGCTGGGCGCCTTCCTGCTGGTGGTGATCCTGTTCCTGCCGCGCGGCCTGGGCTCGCTCTGGCATCGCGGCCACAAGCCCGCCGCCCCCGCGACCGACGCAACCACGGAGACAGGTCGATGAACCGGCGAGAGGGGGCGATGAACCAGAGAGAGGCGCCGATGACCCGTGCCGCCACCGGACATCCAGTTCTGGAGACCCGCAATCTTCAGAAATCCTTCGGCGCCGTCACCGCGGCGCGCGACATCTCGGTCGCGATCGAAAGTGGCGCGCGGCTCAGCGTCATCGGATCGAACGGCGCCGGCAAGACCACCTTCGTCAACATGGTGACCGGCTATCTGAAGCCCGACGAGGGCACGATCCTGCTGGATGGCGAGGACGTGACCCGGCTGGACCCGCGCCGGCTGGCCCGGCGCGGCATCGCCCGCTCGTTCCAGATCCCGCAATTGTGCATGGAACTGACAGCCCTTGAGAACATGCTGGTGGCGCGGGCGGCGGCAGCCGAAGGCACCGTGCCGTTCTTCCGGCCCGCGCGGACAGCCGAGGCCCGCGACGCCGCGATGGCGGTCCTCGACCGCTTCGGGCTGGCCGATATCGCACCCCGGCCGGTGTCTGAACTGGCCGGCGGCGTGCGCAAGCTGCTGGATATCGCCCTTGCCATGATCGGCCGACCCCGGCTGCTGATGCTGGACGAGCCGACCAGCGGCGTGTCGGCGGAAGAGAAATTCCCGTTCATGGACCGGATCATGACCGCCCTGGACCAGGGCGGTGTGACGGTGCTGTTCGTGGAGCACGACATGGACATCGTCGGCGCCTATGCCGACCGGGTTCTGGCGTTCTATTCCGGCCAGATCATCGCCGATGGCGCCCCCGATCACGTGCTGGCGGATGATGCTGTCCGCCGTCATGTCACCGGTCACTGAAGCGGAGGCTGGATCACGTCATGCTCGAAATCGAACGCGTCCGCACCAGCATCGCCTCGGTCGAGGTGCTGCGGGATTTCACGCTCTCCGTCGGTCAGGGCCAGATGGTGGGTCTGGTCGGCCGCAACGGCGCCGGCAAGACCAGCTTGATGCGCACGGTGATGGGCCATCTGCCCACGACATCCGGCCGGATCAGTTTCGACGGCACCGATCTGGCCGGCCTGCCGAAACATGGCCGGGCGGCGCTGGGCATCGGCTTCATGCAGGAAGATCGCGGGCTGGTGCCCGAACTGACCGTGCAGGAAAATATTCTGCTGCCGGTCTGGGTGTCGAAAAGCCTGAAACCGCGCGCGCGGCTGGATCTCGTCTATGGCTATATGCCGGAATTGCTGGAGATGCGCGACCGGCGCGCCCTGTTGCTGTCGGGCGGCCAGCAGAAGCTGGTGGCGCTGGCCCGCGCGCTGGCCGTCGGCACCCGGCTGCTGCTGCTGGATGAACCCTTCGAGGGTGTCGCCCCGGCGCTGGCGCAGCGTCTGGCCGATGTGATCGGCAGGCTCAGGGCCGAGCATCTGTCGATCCTGGTGTCGCATTCCGACATGAACCATGCTCAGTCGTTGTATGATGATGCCTATGTCATCGAGCGTGGCGCGAATGCCGCCGCCGCCGCCCATTGACGGCGGGGCGCTCTTCCAGCTGTCCACCCTCTCCACGACCTTCGTCCTTCAAGAGATGTGAAGCCAGATCATGACCACCCGTGTTGTGCCCCCGGTGCCGACCATTCGCCGGGAACTTCATTTCGGCGACCGCATCCTGCCCTGCTATGCCGATCGACCCGCCGATCTGACGGCTCTGCTGCGCGACAGCTTCGCGCGTCTGCCGGACGCCGAGGCAGTGATCGATGGCGACCGCCGCATCACCTATGCGACGCTCGACGAGGCCGCCGACCGGCTGGCCGGCGGGCTTGCGGCGCGGGGTATCGTGCAGGGCGACCGGGTCGGGCTGCTTCTGAACAACCGCGCCGAATTCGTGATCGCCTGGGTGGCCTGTATCCGCCTGGGCGTCATCGCGGTGCCGCTGAACACCCGCGAGCAGAAGCCCGAACTCGCCTATGTTCTGGGCAATTGCGGCGCGCGCGCGGTGATCTTCGAAGCAGAGCTGGGCGCACGCCTGCCCGATCCCGATGACGTCGTCTGCCTGGACCTGAAGATCGTGGTCGGGGCCGCCGGTGGTGACCTCCCCGACGGCGCGACGGGTTGGGATGCGGTGGCGGACGGCCCGGCGCTCGGCGGCTGGGCGGCGGTGGATGAAGACGACACGGCGGTGATCCTGTACACCTCCGGCACCACCGGCAAGCCCAAGGGCGCCGAGCTGTCGCATCTGAACATCGTTCATTCCTGCCTGCATTATGTCGATCACATGCAGATGCGGATGGACGGGCGCGAGCGGTCGATCCTGGCGGTGCCGGCAACCCATGTCACCGGTCTGGTGGCGGTGATCGCGCTGATGGCCCATGTCGGCGGCGCCACGGTGATGATGCGCGCTTTCAAGGCTCGCGATTTCCTGAAGCTGGCCGAGGCCGAGCGTATGACCCACGGGGTGATGGTGCCGGCGATGTATAATCTGTGTCTGTTGCAGCCCGATTTTGCCAGCTATGACCTGTCATCGTGGCGGATCGGCGGCTATGGCGGCGCGCCGATGCCGATGGCCACGATCCGTCGTCTGGCCGAGATCCTGCCCGGGCTCGATCTGGTCAACGCCTATGGCGCGACCGAGACCACCTCGCCGAGCACGGTGATGCCGCTGGGCGAGGGTGCCGTTCATGCCGATACCGTCGGCCGGCCGGTGCGCTGCGCCGAGATCCGGATCATGGACGAGGCCGGCCGCGAGGTGGCGCCGGGCGAGGCGGGCGAGCTGTGGATCCGCGGACCGATGGTGGTGAAGGGCTATTGGGTGCGGCCCGATGCGACGCTTGAGAATTTTGTCTCGGGCTTCTGGCGCTCGGGCGATATCGGCTCGATGGACGAGCAGGGCTATGTGAAGGTCTTCGACCGCCGCAAGGACATGATCAACCGGGGCGGCTACAAGATCTTTTCGGCCGAGGTGGAAAGCGAGCTGTCCTTCCACCCCTGGGTCGCGGAAAGTGCCCTGGTGTCGCGCCCCTGTCCGGTGCTGGGGGAACGGACCCACTGCTTCGTGATGCTGAAGGATGACGGGCTCAACCTGTCGGAAGACGAGGTCGCGGCTGCCCTGAAGGATTTTCTGTCGACGCGGCTGTCGGATTACAAGGTGCCGGATTACTTCACCTTCGGCGCCGACCCGCTGCCGCGCAACGCCAATGGCAAGCTGATGAAGCGTGATCTGCGCGACCGCGCGCTTGCCGAGGCGGGCGACGCGGCCTGATCCGCACGCTGCCTAACTGCCCCTTATGGACGGACCGATCCATTGACCGATCTTGGCCAGAAACAGGCGGCGGCCCTGGCCGCCGCCGCGGCATCACTCGCCCGTGGTCTCGACGCACCGGGCGCGGGCATTCCGGCCGGCGCGCTGCCTGCCGATTTCCCGGCGGCACGGCTGCGCGACATCGATGCGGTACTGAGCCTGCCCATGCACCGCATGCTGGGCTTCGAACTGGTGAAGATCACCCGTGAGGGCGCCGAATCACGGGTGGTGCTGGATCACCGCCACGGCACGCCCGCCGGCACCGTCCATGGCGGGGTGCTCTATGCCCTGCTGGACCCGGCCGCCTATATGGCATTGCTGCCGCATCTGCCCGACGGCGCCACCGCATCGACCCATGACATCTTTGTCAGCGTGATGCGGCCGGCACCGATCGGCGCCGATATCCGCCTGCATGCCCGGGTTCTCCGTGCCGGCCGGCGCGTGGCCTTCCTGGATGCAGAGGCACGGCGCGGCTGCGACATCATCGCCGCCGCGCGCATCACCAAGACGATCTTCGGCGCCTGAGCGGCCGGACGCCTCCGGTCACCACCGGAATGCGATGCCGCCATAGATTGAGGCGCCGTCGCCCGGATAGAACAGCGCCGATGCGGCATTGGCGCTGGTGGTGACGCTGGTGGTCGCCACATAGGTTTCGTCGGTCAGGTTGCGGCCGTCCAGGAACAAGGTCACGCCCGGGGCCGGCTGCCAGCCGGCGCGCAGGCCCAGCAGGGCGTAATCCGGCGCATCCAGGCTTTCGGCGTTGTCGACAGCATAATCCACCGGCACCCATTCCACATGCGGCGCCAGCCACACACCGGCCAGCGGCTCCCAGCGCAGTTCGGCATAAAGCCGGTGCGGCGGCACGCCGGGCAAAGCGTTGTCGCCATAGGTTGCGTCGCCGTCGAAGCGGAAGTCCGACCAGGTATAGGATGTCTTCAGCATCAGCGCGTCGGTGAGCGTCAGATCGACGGCCGCTTCCAGGCCACGATGAATGGTGCGGTCGGCATTGATGGTGGTGGTGCCGCCGGTGATGGTGCCGAAGGTCTGCAACTCATCGCGCAGCCGGCTTTCGAACACCGCGACGTCATAGCCGAGCCGGCCCCAATGGCCACGACTGCCGACTTCCAGGGTCCAGGCGGTCTGTGCCTCGATATCGGCGAAGCCCGGCGCGGTGCTGGGGTTGATTTCAGACAGGGTCGGGGGCTCGGCGCTGCGGGCCAGATTGCCATAGAGCTGCACATCGGGCGTGGCCTGCCAGATCAGGCCCAGGCGCGGGTTGAGTTCGTCATAGCGGGCCTCGCCGCTGTCGTCGCCATCGCCGAGAAAGGCGTCGTCGAAGCCGCGCCGGGCATGCATGGCCTGAAGCCCCATGATCAGCGTCAGATCGGGCGCGATGGCGACGGCGTCTTCCGCCCAGACCTCGAAGGTGCGGCCGCGCTCGGTGCCCTCGGCGGTCAGCGCGCCACGGCTGCCGCCGATATTCACATAGCGTCGGGCGTCGGTTTCGCCGCCGGCCAGCCTGACACCGAAGGTCAGGCCGTGTTCCAGGCCGATCGCCCGACCGCCGGTGGTGAGCTTCGCCTGAACGCCACCATCCAGATAATCGTTGTCCAGCACCTGGAAGATCGGGTGATAGAGCGATTTGTCGAGCAGCCAGGCGCCGAATTCCAGCGTGGTCGCATCGCCCATCGCCACCGACCAGCGATTGGCCAGACGGATCGCGGTGATGTCGCGGCGCTGATCGCCGGTGATGTTGCCGGCGGCGGTTGATCGCGGATCGTTCAGCGCCTGATCCAGCGTCAGGGCGCTGGGCAGTTCCTGATAGAGATCGTCATAGCCCAGATAGAACCGGGTCTCGACGTTATCGGTCAGCCGCCAGCCCAGATTGCCGGTGAACAGGCGGTCGTCATGGGCCGAATGATCGCGGAAGCCGTCGGTGCGGCTGAGGGTCGCCGAAAGGTGGCCATCGCGATCGCCGTCGACGAAACCGAACCCTGCATGGGTGCGCACGAAGCCATAGCTGCCAAGCTCGGCGCGTGCGGTGACGCCGGGATCGGACCGGCCGGTGCGGCTTTCCATCCGCACCTCGCCGCCCAGCATCGACACGCCGTCGGAGAAACCGTTCGATCCTTTCAACACCTCGACATGGCGCAGCGACAGCGGGTCGATCTGCTGGAAATCGCCGGCGCCGTCGCTGGTATTGATCGGCAGGCCGTCGAGGCTGAGCTTCACGCCGCGCATGTGGAAATTGCGGCTGAGCCCCGATCCGCGGATCGACAGCTTGGTTTCCGCCTGCCCGAAGCGCGATTGGGCATAGACGCCGGGCACGGTTGCGATCATGTCGCCGATGTTGAAGGCGCGGCTGTTCTGGAACGCCTCGGCCGGGATCACCGCGAAGCTGCCGGGCAGGCTGTTGGCGAGCGTGGCATCGCGGGTGGCGGCATCGGGCGCCGTGGCGCTGGCGGTGCCACTGGCGGTGACGTCGAGATCGGGCAGGGTGGTGATGGTGATGTCGGCGGCAACCGCCGGCAGGCTGGTCAGGGCGAGCAGGCCGGCCGCCGAGATGAGCGTTGCGGACATGAGATCGGTCACGGCCGGCCGGATGCGGCCGCAGCGATAGGTGGTGCGGGTCATGGGGATTGGTCCTGATCCTGAAGCTTCGGTCGAGGGGACGACGGATCTGCTGGATCAGGCCTGTGGCGGTGCGCGCGGCCGGCGGCGCCGACGGCGCAGGCTCAACCGCAGAGCTTCGGGCGCGATGGCGGGGCCGCGACGGCCGCGGGCAAGCGGGCCGGTGGGCTGGGCTGGGGGCGATGCCGTGGCAATGGCGGTGCACAGCGCGCAGTGATGACCGGGGCCGGCGGCACTGTCATGCCCGGCGGTGCCATCGGGATCGGCGATATCGGCGGATGACGGGCTGGCGGATGACGGGCTGTGGCAGATGGCGGCGAGGTCGAAGCCTGCGGCATCGACGCCGGCCACGGCGGCCACCGCCCGGCCGACCTCGCTGGTGGTCATGCCGGCAATCATCGCCGGCTGGGTCAGCATCAGGGCGGCAAAGGCAAGCCAGCCGGCCGCGCGGCGCATCAGGCGTCGCATCGGCCGGTGGGATCTGCGTGATATCTGTCCCTGTCGCCGGCCGCCATGGCTGGTTCCACGGCTGTGCCTGATCTGCCCCGTCATAAGGGCCGAGTGTAGGGGCGCGCCTGCGCGCCCAAGGGTGTGACATCCGGTCGCAGGGGCTTGTTCCCGCGATGCGCGCGCGCAGGCCGCGCTGTCAGCGCGTCTCGATCCGCCGGACGAAATCCTTCAGGATGATCCGGTACAGATCGTCCTTCAGCACCGCATCCTCGACCCCGGCATCGATATTCGGGTTGTCGTTGACCTCGATCACGAACACGCCGTCGGCGTTCTGCTTCAGATCGACACCATACAGCCCGTCGCCGATCGGAGCGGCGGCGCGCACGGCGGCATCGATCACCTCTGCGGGCGCTGCATCCACCGCCATCGTGCGGAAACCGCCCTGATCGATGCGGCCATCGCCGCTGTGCTTCACGATCTGCCAGTGATCGCGTGACATGAAATACTGGCAGGCGAAGATCGGCTGGCGGTTCAGGATGCCCACCCGCCAGTCGAAGGCGGTGTAGACGAAGGCCTGTGCCAGCGCCAGATCGCTGCGCGCGAACACCCGGGCCGCCATCTCGATCAACTGATCGCGGTTCTCGGCCTTGAAGACGCCGTTCGAGAATGCGCCGTCGGGGATTTTCAGCACCATCGGATAGCCCAGAACCGCCTCGGCATCCAGCAGCCGCTGGCGATGCAGGATCATGGTCTTCGGCGCCGGCAGATTGTGAACCCGCAGCAGTTCGGCCAGATAGATCTTGTTGGTGCAGCGCACGATCGATTGCGGATCGTCGATCACCGGCATGCCGTCCTGCGCGGCGCGGGTGGCGAAGCGGAAGGTGTGGTGATCGATCCGGGTGGTCTCGCGGATGAACAGCGCATCGAATTCCGCCAGCCGCGCCAGATCGCGGCGGGTGATCAGGGTCACGTCCAGGCCCAGCGCCGGGCCCAGCTTGCAGAACCGGGCCAGCGCCTTGCTGTTCGATGGCGGCAGAGGATCGGCCGGGTCGTGCAGGATGGCCAGATCGTGACGGGTGCGGAGCGCAGGTTTCGGCGCCCGCCAGCGATCGGTGGTGAAGCGGTCGATCGCGCGGGCGAAGGCCGCGTGATCGTCGCTGTCCAGCCCGCGCACGCCGCGGCTGCGCACCGACCGCACCGACCAGCCCAGCCCGCCGCCCACCGGCTCGGCCGCGCCATGCACCAGATGCAGTGCCATCAGCGGCAGACGGAACAGGTCGAAGGCCCGCCGGCCAAGCGCCGCGGTCTCGGGCTCGGCGGTCTCGCCGAACATCACGGTGACGGTGCGGGTGATGGCGCCGCCGGCCGGCGGCGGCATCAGATGGCGCCGGGCGATGCCGGTCAGTTCCGGCAGGGCGTGGGCGTAGATCCGCTTGGATGAAATCTCGGTCAGGGCCGACGGCGTCGGGATCACCCGCTCACCCCGACCCTCGGCCAGCAGCGAGACGTAATAGCCCAGCGACAGATAGCGGTGATCGCGGGTCAGGTTGATCACCCGCATGCCCGCGCGACCTGATCTGGCGGCGTCGGCCGGTGGCGGGCTGTCGATGAAGGCGCGGGCGGTCAGCACCTGGCGACCGGCGGCCGCGGGGATCGCCGGGATGTCCTCAGGGCGGTCGACGACAACGATATGCGGAACCATAGGGGTCAGGTTTCCGTGGCTGGGGCCGAAATGAGCAGCGTGGCGCGCAGTGCGGCGCGGCCATAGCGGGACATGTGTTCGAAATCGCGCCGCGCGACGGGAATGCGCATACAGTCGATCGGCGCGCGGCGCTCCTCGCGGTCGACGAACGGGTCGTGGATATGAACGAAGCCGTCATCGATGGCGATCACCACCACCCAATGCGGCGCCTTCTGGCGATCGAACCGCCAGGAGCTGACCAGTTGCAGTGGCACCGCGCCCTGCGCGATCGCGGCCCGCATGTCGTCGAGCGTGGCCGGCCGGTCGGTGAGCGTGATGCGGGGTTCCACCGCGATCTCGCGCACGAATTCGGCCTGCACCATCTCGATCACCCGCTTCTTGGCCGGGCTGCGCACGCCGTCGACAAAAGGCGTACCCTGGCCCGAGATATGCAGCGTCACTCTGAAACCACGCCGCGCACCGGCCAGGGCCAGCCCGTGCGGCGAACAGCCGCCATGGCCGGACGTCATGAAGATGGTGGTGGCATCGCGCCAGATCCGCAGCTCTTCCTCAGGGCCGGTGGCGCGCTTGGGGTCCAGCGCGTGCATGGCCATGATCAGCGCCGCGGGGCCGCAGGTGAAGGGCAGGCTCTGTTCGACATAGGGGATGCGGTCGCGCGCGGGATCCAGCCGGCGGACCAGCGGCTTCTCCATCCGGATCGCATCGACCTCGTCTTCGTAATAGGCGACATAGCGGCCGAAGCGCCGATAGCCGGCCTGTTCATAGATGGCGGCGATCGCCGGCGCGTCGGCCCGCACCTCCAGCCGCACCGATACCGCCCGGGCCGCCAGTGCCCGGGTCTCGACCTCGTCGAGCAGGTGGCGGCCGATGCCGCGTCCACGCCAGTCCGGCGCCGTGGCGATGGAATAGAGCCGGGCGAGGGAGGTGCCGGCATTATAGAGCACCATCGCATAGCCGACGATCACCGGACGCCCGGCATCGCTGACCTCGGCCACGATGGTATCGGCATGGGCGCGCGACAGCAGATGGCGGAAGCTGCGCCGGCTGATCCGGTCGTGGATGAAGGACGCGGTCTCGATCGCCAGAAGCGCGCCGATATCGCCTAGGTTGGCGTCACGCAGCCGGATCGCCGGCGGTGCGACAGATGAGGGTGCCGGGGGTGAAAGTGCCGGGGCAGGTGAGAGGGGCGGGGCGGGCGAGAGGGGCGGGGCCGCGTGCCGGGCAGCGGCCATGCCGCGCCCGCCGGTCGCCGGTCTTGCGGCACTGCCGTCGGCCATCGCTGTCTCGTGCTCTCTGTGCGCGCTCTTTGTGCGCGGGTGCTGCTGCCTGCCACCCGGTCTGCGCATTAGTTGTTGGACGCGGGCTCCGGCCTTGCAAGGGGCAAGTTCAGGGCGGTGATCAATAGCCGAGGGCGGCACCGCCATCGAGCAGGGCGACGATGCCGAGCACGATCAGCAGCGCCGCCGCCGCCTTGCGCACCGGGCCCAGCGGAATGGCGCGGGCGATGCGCTCGCCCAGGAACACCACCGGCAGATTGGCGATCATCATGCCCAGCGTGGTGCCGACGATCACCATGATCAGGGGCGTGTAGTCGGCGGCCAGCGCCACGGTGGCGATCTGGGTCTTGTCGCCGATCTCGACCACGAAGAAGGTGAGGGTGGTGGCAAGGAAGGCGCCACGGGCGGTTGCCTTCGGCGCGTCGTCGTCGTCCAGCTTGTCGGGGACCAGCACCCACAGGCCCATGGCGATGAACGACAGCCCCAGGATCCAGCGCATCCAGTCGGGATCGACATGTGCCGAGATCGCGGCGCCGACCGCGCCGGCGACCGCATGATTGGCGAGGGTCGCCACCAGAACCCCGGCCGCGACCGGCCAGGGCGCGCGATAGCGCAGCGTCAGCGCCAGCGCCAGAAGCTGGGTCTTGTCGCCGATTTCTGCCAGGGCCACCACCAATGTGGAGATGCCGAGCGCTTCCATGATTGCTGAATGCCTCCGGGGCGGGGCGGCCGGACCGCAATCGACCCGTACCCGGACAGACACCCGGGCCGCGAGCACGATCGGACACTTGCGCATCGGCCGGTCCGGCCGCCCGTCGTCAATCTCGACGGTCGATGCACAGGTGTCCGAAGGTCTCGCCGGCGTCAGGATCTGGTCCCGTCGCTCGCACGCCATGCCCTGGACCCGGCCCGCGGGCCGGATACCGGCCTTGGCCGGCAGACAAGTCTGTTGACGTGCGATCCGTCTGGCTGCGTCACCCGGGCTGTCCGGACTGCTCCGGACGGCCGGGGCACGTGGCTCGCGGTCGACTACTCCCCCTCGGAAAGTGGGATGAGAATTACCCGGCAGGGCCGGTTCTGTCAATCGCTGGCCACGCCGTCGGGGAGGTGGATCGGCGTCGACGGTCCCCGTTTCATTACGGATCAATGACTTCCTGAACGGCGCGCCAGGGGGCTCAAGAAATGTTGCGAACCGATGAAAAAGACCTCTTGCAAAGCCTGCCAAGGATTGGCTATAAGACCGCCACGACGACGACGCCCGATGCGACCGTGGCGGAATTGGTAGACGCGCTAGCTTCAGGTGCTAGTGTCTGTACGGACGTGTAGGTTCAAGTCCTACCGGTCGCACCACTCTCTCAAGGGGGAGTGACCATCAGGCGAAGTCATCGTGAAGCAAAGCACCCGCCTGCATCTGGCGGGTTTTTTGTTGGCGGTCCGGCCTTGCGGTTCCAAGTCGCTTTTTTGACAAGGGCGCTTGCATCGGCCCCGGATTTGCGTATAACCACGGACCACACAGACCCGCTGCGACCATGGCGGAATTGGTAGACGCGCTAGCTTGAGGGGCTAGTGCCCGAAAGGGCGTGCAGGTTCAAGTCCTGCTGGTCGCACCAGCTTTTCCGCTGGGGTATAGGGTTCTGACGATGAAAGCCGGTGCCGGTTGACGGTGGCCGGCATTTTTTTTGCCCGGATGCAACAGGCGGGGAGCGTGTTCAGGCTGCGCACCTGGCCGTTGGGGCAGGGCCCTGGCGCTACCCAAAGCGGGCAAAACCGGGTACGGTCGGCGAAATGGCCGCGCGGGCCCGATGCTCCCGGCCGTCCTCTCTCAAAGCGCCGGTCGGAGCCCCATGCAGACCATTTTCGTGCTCATCAAATGTGAACTCGGCAAGGCCTATGACGTCGCCCATCAGGCGGTGGAGACGATCGAGGAAATCTCCGAAGTGCATTCGATCTCGGGTCAGTACGATCTGCTGATGAAGTGCTATCTGGCCCCTGGCCACGATATCGGCCATTTCGTGAACGAGAAGCTCCACGCCGTCGATGGCGTCAAGGACACCTTCACGATGATCACCTTCAAAGCCTTTACCTGACCCGGATACTGAGGCGCATGGACGCTCACACCGCCCGCAGCGGCGGTGGGCGATGCCGGCGGGGAGCGCCGGCTGCCATGCGTCTCGATCGACCGGTCAGCCCAAGAGCAATCAGTCAGCCAAGGGCAACCGGCCATCCAGGGGCCGGACGCGCCAAAGATGGGGAACGGGAGATGACGGGACACAAGCGGTCTGCGCGGATCATCGCCGCGGCAACGGGGATTGCCATGACGATGGCCGTGGGAGCGGCCGAAGCGGCGGATGCGGTGAAGATCGGCCTGCTGACCACGCTCAGCGGCGATGGTGCAGGGCTCGGCGTCGACACGCGCGACGGCTTCATGCTGGCGGTGACGGAAGCGGGCGGCATGCTGGGGGGCGTGCCGGTGGATGTGCGGGTGGTCGATGACGCCCGCAAGCCGGAAACCGCGGTTCAGGCCGCCGACCGGCTGGTGTCGGAAGACAAGGTCGCGCTGATGACCGGCATCGTGTTCTCAAATCTGGCGCTGGCGGTGGTGCCGCGGGTCACGCGCGATGATGTGATCTATGTCAGCTCCAATGCCGGCCCCTCGCAACTCGCCGGCGCCGGCTGCCATCCGAATTATTTCAACGCCGCCTATCAGAACGACAATCTGCATGAGGCCACCGGCGCCGCCGTGGAACAGGCCGGCGTCAAGCGGATGGTGCTGATCGCGCCGAATTATCCGGCGGGTAAGGACTCTTTGACCGGCTTCAAGCGCTATTTCAAAGGCGAGGTGGTCGACGAGATCTACACCAAACTGGGCCAGTTGGATTATGCGGCGGAAATCGCCAAGGTCCGCGCCGACAAGCCCGATGGCGTGTTCATCTTCCTGCCCGGCGGCATGGGCATCAACTTCGTGAAGCAGTATGACCAGGCCGGGCTGAAGGGCGACATCAAGCTGTTCGGTCCGGCTTTCTCGTTCGATCAGGACGTGCTGCCGGCGGTGGGCGAT
The DNA here is from genome assembly GCF_014636235.1 of Tistrella bauzanensis. NCBI lineage: Bacteria > Pseudomonadati > Pseudomonadota > Alphaproteobacteria > Geminicoccales > Geminicoccaceae > Tistrella > Tistrella bauzanensis. Next base: position 37,964 of record NZ_BMDZ01000036.1, on the reverse strand, counting down.
GCGGCGCTGGGCGTGATCAACGGCGCGCAGTGGTCGCTCGACCTGGACAACGCCGCCAACAAGGCCTTCGTCGCGGGCTTCGAGGCCGCCTATGACCGGCTGCCATCGGTCTATGCCATGCAGGGCTATGAGGCGGCGCACATCATGGGCGCCGGTCTGAAGGCCGCGGGTGGCGACGTGTCGAAGCTGGACGATCTGCGCGCCGGCATGCGCAAGGCCGATTTCGACAGCGTGCGCGGCGAATTCCGCTTCGGTACCAATCAGCACCCGGTGCAGGATCTCTATGCCCGCGAGGTGGTGAAGGACGACAAGGGCCGGTTGGTCAACCGCATCGTCTCGAAGGTGTTCGACGACCATGTCGACGCCTATGCGGCCGACTGCAAGATGAACTGACGACCCAGGGGCGCGGGCGACACGGACGGTCCTCGTCCGGTCACCGCGCCCTCGGGCGCAGATTGTAACCCCCATGTTTGCATTGTTGATCGAGCAGGTTCTGAACGGCCTGCAACTCGGCGTCATGCTGTTCATGATTGCCGCCGGCCTGACGCTGGTCTTCGGCGTGATGGGCGTGCTGAACCTTGCCCATGGCGCCCTCTATATGGTGGGCGCCTTCGCCGCCGCCTTCATCGCCGCCGAAACCGGATCGGTGGTGCTGGGCATTCTGGTGGCCATGCCGGTGGCCGCCCTGGCCGGGCTGTTGATCGAGCGGCTGGTGATCGCGCGGCTCTATGCGCGCGACCATCTGGATCAGGTTCTGGCCACCTTCGGCATCGTGCTGTTCGCCAACGAGATGATGCGCATCCTGTTCGGGCCGCGCCCCCTGTTTCTGAATGTGCCCGACTTCGCGGCCGGCACGCTGGAAATCCTGCCGGGGGTGCCCTATCCGGTCTGGCGGCTGGTGATCATTCTGGTCGGGCTGGTGGTGGCGGGCGGGCTCGCCCTGCTGATCGAGCGCAGCCGCCTGGGCATGCTGATCCGCGCCGGTGCCCAGAACCGGCGGATGGTCGCGGCGCTGGGGGTGGATATTGGCAGGCTTTATGCCGTGCTGTTCGCGCTGGGTGGCCTGCTGGCGGGCCTGGCCGGCGCGGTTGCAGGCCCCGTGCTGGCGGTGCAGGTGGGCATGGGCGAACCGGTGCTGATCCTGGCCTTCGTGGTGATCGTGATCGGCGGCATCGGCTCGGTGCGCGGCGCCTTCACCGGCGCCCTGGTGGTGGGACTGGCCGACACGCTGGGTCGGGCCTATCTGCCGGAACTGGCGCGGGCGGTGCTGCCGCCGGCGGCGGCCGACCAGATCGGCGCGGCGCTGGCGTCGATGACCATCTATCTGCTGATGGCGCTGGTGCTCGCCATCCGGCCCAAGGGAGTGTTCGGTGGCCGCGATTGATCCCCATTCGACGGCTCGCCCCCCGGCAGCCCTGGCCCCCACGGCCACGGCCCCCACAGGTCATGCGGCGCGCGGCGGCCATGCCAGCATCATCGTGGTGCTGCTGCTGGCGCTGGCGCCGCTGGTCGCCAGTGCCGCCGGCGCCGACTATCTGGTGGCGCTGACCACGCGCATCGCCATCTGGGGCCTGGCGGCGGCCAGCCTGCAGATGCTGATCGGCGCGGCCGGTCTGCCGTCGCTGGGCCATGGCGCCTTTGTCGGCATCGGCGCCTATGCCGTCGGCGTCGCGTTTCATCACGCGCAGGGCATGGATGGTGCCCTGGGTTTTCTGGCCGGGGGCGGCGCGGATGATCTGCTCGTCACCCTGCCGGTGGCGGCGCTGGCGGCGGCGCTGATCGCGCTGCCGATCGGGGCGATCAGCCTCAGGACCAGCGGCGCCTATTTCATCATGATCACGCTCGCCTTCTCGCAGATGCTCTATTTCGTCACCGTCGCCTTCGCCGATTATGGCGGCGAGGACGGGCTGTCGCTGTGGAGCCGCAACACCGCCGCCGGCCTGGATACCGGCGATGCCATCGTCTTCCATTACATCTGCCTGGGCCTGCTGGCCCTGTGGCTGGCGCTGGCTCATCGCATCGCCGGCAGCCGCTATGGACTGGTGCTGGCGGCGGCGCGCGATGACGACCGCCGCCTGCGCGCCCTGGGCCGCAGCCCCTATGGCCTCAGGCTGGCGGCTTTCATGGCGGCGGCGGCGGTGGCCGGGGTCGCCGGCGCGCTGAATGCCAATCTGATCGGCTTCGTCAGCCCGACACCGCTGGCCTGGACGACATCGGGCGAATTGATGGTGATGGTGGTGCTGGGCGGTGCCGCCACCCCGGCCGGCGCGGTGATCGGGGCGGCGATCCTGGTGGTGCTGGAAGAGATGCTGGGCCGCTGGACCGAGCATTGGGCGGCGATCCTGGGGCCGATGCTGGTGCTGGCGGCGATCTTCAATCGCGGCGGCGTGCTGGGCAGCCTGTCGCGGATCGGCGGGCGCCTGCGGGGAGGGGGGCGGCGATGAGCGAGACACGCATCCCGGCGACCCCGCCCTTGCTGACGGTTGCCGGTGTGACCCGGCGCTTCGGCGCGCTGGCGGCGGCCGACGACCTGAACCTTGCGGTGCTGCCGGGCGAGATCCATGCGCTGATCGGGCCCAACGGTGCCGGCAAGACCACCACCTGTGCGCTGATTTCGGGCGAGCTTGCCGCCGATGAGGGCCGTATCGGCTTCGACGGCCGGGATGTCACCGCCGAGGGCGTGGTGGCGCGGGCGCGGCGCGGGCTGGTGCGGGCCTATCAGGTGGTGGCCCTGTTCCCGACCCTGACCGCGCGCGAGACCATCGAGGTGGCGCTGATCGCGCCGACCCGCTCGGTCTGGCGGCCATTTGCCGCGCGCGATCGCGACCGGCGGCTGGCCGACAGCGCCGGCGAGGTCTTGCGGCGGTTCGGCCTGGACCCTGATGACCGGCGGCCGGCGGCGGTGCTGTCGCATGGCGAGCGCCGGCGGCTGGAAATCGCCCTGGCCGCTGCCCGCAGACCCCGGCTGCTGCTGCTCGATGAACCGCTGGCAGGGCTTGGGCCGGAAGAGAGTGCCGCCATGGTCGAGACCATCCGCACCCTTGCCGCTGATGCCACGATCCTGATGGTGGAGCATGACATGGAGGCGGTGTTCGCACTGGCCGGCCGGGTGACGGTGCTGGTGGCCGGGCATGCGATCGCAACCGGGACACCCGATGCGATCCGTGCCGATGCGCGTGTGATCAAGGCCTATCTGGGCGAGGATGACGCCGGATGACCGCGGTGCTGGAGATGCGGGCCGTTACTGGCGGCTATGGACCGGCACAGGTGCTGTTCGGCATCGATCTTGCCGTGCGGGCAGGCGAGGTGGTGGCGTTGATTGGCCGCAACGGCATGGGCAAATCCACCACCATCGGCGCGGCGCTGGGGCTGGTGGATGTGACCGGGGGCCGGATCGGCGTCGATGGCCGCGACATGACCGGCGCGCCATCGCATCGCATCGCCCGCGCCGGGCTGGGACTGGTGCCCGAGGGCCGGCAGGTGGTCCCGGGGCTGACGGTGCACGAGAATCTGGTGGCGACGGCCCGGCCCGGCCCCTGGACCGAGGCCGCCGTCCACGACCTGTTTCCGCGACTGGCTGAGCGGGGCCGGCAGACGGCGCGGCTGCTGTCGGGGGGTGAACAGCAGATGCTGGCGATCGGCCGGGCGCTGCTGACCAATCCGCGGCTGCTGATCCTGGACGAAGCGACCGAGGGGCTGGCGCCCCTGATCCGCCGTGAGATCTGGGCGGTGCTGGCCCGGCTGAAGGCCGAGGGGCTGGCGATCCTGGTGGTCGACAAGGATCTGAAGGCGCTGGCCGGTCTTGCCGATCACGCGGTCGGGCTGGAACGCGGCCGGGTCGCCTGGTCGGGGGCCGGCGCAGAGCTTGCCCGGCCCGACGGCGCGGCCCGCCGGCTGGTGGGGGTTTGAACGGCGCCCGGTTCAGCCGATGCCCGGCTCAACCGACGACCAGGGTGGCCGCGCCGGCGATGAGCGGCAGCGCCGCAAGGCCCAGCAGTGCCGGCGCCAGCTTGCGGGCCAGTGCCGGGTGCCGGCGCAGCAGGGCCTGCCCGCCGACCCCCACCACGCCCAGTGCCGGAATGGTGCCGAGGCCGAAGGCCACCATGGCGAGCGCGCCGGCCAGCGGCCGGCCCGCGGCCAGGGCGGCGGCGAGGGCCGCATAGACCAGCCCGCAGGGCAGGAAGCCCAGCACCAGCCCGGTGCCGACACCTCGGCATCCGCCGCCGGCCAGCCAGGGGCGGATGCGGGTGAGCAGCCGGGACGCGAAGCCTGCAACGCCCGGCGCGCGCGCCGGCCCGCTCGATCCTGGGCCGCTCGATCCCTGGCCGCTCGATCCCTGGCCGCCCGATCCCTGGCCGCCCGATCCCGGCGTGCCCCCGGCCGGAAACAGCGCCGGCCGGTTCGGCTGCCCCAACAGGCCAAGCCGCATCCCGGCCGACGCCAGCAGCACCAGCCCGGCCAGCCCCAGCGGCACCGCCGCCCAGCCGCGCAACCGGTCGACGGCTGCCAGACTGTCGCCGAAGCCCTGGCCGATCAGCCCGGCGACCGCGCCCAGCGCCGCATAGGTAGCGATGCGGCCCAGATGATATCCCGGCAGCAGGCCGGCGCGCAGGCGCGTGGCCTCGGACATCGCGGCGACCGGCACCCGCGTCAGCCGGGCATCGACCTGCGCCAGCACGAACACCCCGCACATCGGCGCGCAATGCATCAACCCGCCGGCCAGCCCCGCGAGTGCGAGTGCTGCGAGCAGGGCGGCCAGACCGCCGAACCCGCCGGCATCGCCGGCAAAGGCCGGCTGACACAAGGCGGCAAGCGTCTGAAGATGATCGCCAAGCTGTTCGAGCATGTCTGCCATGCACCTGTCGGTGGGGCTGCGCCGGCCAACCCGGCCGGTGGTTGCAAAATGGCGTGATCCGGCCATTGGCGCAGGCTCATGCGACCATCCGCCGCGGACCTTCGGGCCAGTATGGGCGATCCTGTCGGGCTGTGCACGTGCGCGCCTTGACCTGTGTCAAGGCTGTGACCGCCGGCCCGTCATAGTTTCATGCCAACGAGACGGCGTTGGGCCGCGGATCATCCGTGGTTCGTCGTCCGCATGACCCCGCCGGCGTGTCTGGCCGTGCGGAAGGTTGGCTTGAGGATACGGGGCATGAGCGACAGAAAACCAATCGGGCCGGACGGTTTGTCGATCGTCATCGGCGCACTGCTGACGCTGGCGGGCGTCGTCGGCCTCTATATGGCCGGCCACGCCGCGGATATCGGGATCAGGATCTTCGGGATCGGGCTCGGCATCCTGGCGATCGTTTACATCGTCGGCGAGATCAACCGCCATTTCGCATCGGTCGAGACCGACGGCGAGGGATCGATCCCCGCCGACGGCCCGGATCTGTGACACGTCTCGCCTCTGACACCGGAGCGGTGATCCAATGACAATGACCGCAACACTGGGCGACGTGCAGGGCCGGGCGACGACGCCCGTGCGCTCCGCCGCCCGCTATGACGAAGGCACGATCCGGCTGTTCGTGATCGCCGCCATGTTCTGGGGCGTGGCGGCCTTTGCGGCCGGTACCTTCATCGCCTTCCAGCTGGCGTTCCCCTCGCTCAACCTCGGCCTGGAATACACCTCGTTCGGCCGGCTGCGGCCGCTGCACACCTCGGCCGCCATCTTCGCCTTCGGCGGCAACGTGCTGATCGGCACCTCGTTCCATGTGGTGCAGCGCACCTGCCGCGCGCCGCTGTTCGGCGGGCCGGCGCTCGCGCGGTTCATCTTCTGGGGCTACAACTTCTTCATCGTCCAGGCGGCGCTCGGCTATCTGCTGGGCTATACCCAGGGCAAGGAATATGCCGAGCCGGAATGGTATGTCGACCTGTGGCTGACCATCGTCTGGGTCTGCTATTTCGTCGCCTTCATCGGCACGGTGGTGCGCCGGCGCGAGCCCCATATCTATGTGGCGAACTGGTTCTACATCGCCTTCATCGTGACCATCGCGATGCTGCACATCGTGAACAACCTGTCGGTGCCGGCCAGCCTGCTGGGCTCGAAGAGCTATGTGGTGTTCGCGGGCGTTCAGGATGCGCTGGTGCAGTGGTGGTATGGCCATAACGCCGTGGGCTTCTTCCTGACCGCCGGCTTCCTTGCGATCATGTACTACTACATCCCCAAGCGCGCGGAACGGCCGATCTATTCCTATCGCCTGTCGATCGTCCACTTCTGGTCGCTGATCTTCCTCTACATCTGGGCCGGCCCGCATCATCTGCACTATACGGCACTGCCCGACTGGGCGCAGACGCTGGGCATGGTGTTCTCGATCATGCTGTGGATGCCCTCGTGGGGCGGCATGATCAACGGCCTGATGACCCTGTCCGGCGCCTGGGACAAGCTGCGCACCGATCCTGTCATCCGCTTCCTGGTCACCTCGGTCGCCTTCTATGGCATGTCGACCTTCGAAGGTCCGGTCATGTCGATCCGCGCGGTCAACGCGCTCAGCCACTACACCGACTGGACCATCGGCCACGTACATTCCGGCGCCCTCGGCTGGGTCGCCTTCGTGTCCTTCGGCGCGATCTACATGATGGTGCCGATGCTGTGGAAGAAGCAGGGCCTGTATTCGATGGCGCTGGTGTCCTGGCACTACTGGATCTCGACGCTCGGCATCCTGCTCTACATCACCTCGATGTGGGTGTCCGGCATCATGCAGGGCCTGATGTGGCGCGCCTATGACGAGCTGGGTTTCCTTCAGTACAGCTTCGTCGAGACCGTCATGGCCATGCATCCCTTCTACATCATCCGCGGACTTGGCGGCGTGCTGTTCCTCACCGGTGCCCTGATCATGGTCTACAACCTGATCATGACGGTGCAGGTGGGCCAGCCGGTCGCAGCCAGCCGGGCCGCGGCGCCTGCCACGGTGGAGGCCTGATCCCATGGCGCTCACGCATGACAAGATCGAGAAGCGCACCGGGCTTCTGGTCATTCTGACCCTCGCCACCGTCTCGATCGGCGGCATGGTCGAGATCATCCCGCTCTACACCATCGAGAGCACGGTCGAGGCGGTGGACGGTGTCCGCCCCTACACCCCGCTGGAGCTGGCCGGCCGCGACATCTACATCCGGGAGGGCTGCTATACCTGCCACAGCCAGCAGGTGCGCCCCTTCCGCGACGAGGCCGAACGCTATGGCCATTACAGCCTGGCGGCCGAGAGCAAATACGATCATCCCTTCCAGTGGGGGTCGAAGCGCACCGGGCCGGATCTGGCCCGGGTGGGTGGCAAGTACTCCAACGAATGGCACGTGGCGCATCTCTATGATCCGCGTGCCCTGGTGCCCGGTTCTGTGATGCCGACCTATGGCTTCCTGCTGAACCGGCCGCTTGAGACCGCCAGCATGGCCGGCCGGCTTGGCGCCAATGCCACCGTCGGCGTGCCTTATACGGCCGAGATGATCGACGTGGCCCTGGCCGACATGGTCGCCCAGGCCGACCCGATGAGCGACGCCGAGGGTCTGATCGCCCGCTATCCCGGTGCCCGCGTCGACAATTATGACGGGGACACCGCGAAGCTGACCGAGATGGACGCGCTGGTGGCCTATCTGCAGGTGCTGGGCACCATGGTGCGGTTCAACGACCTGACGGTCGAAGAACTTCAGCAGTGATGTCAAGCACCACAGAGGTAATGGGAGCCACTGACCATGTTGGGCAATGACGACCTCCACGCGATTTATCAGTTCATCCGTTCATGGTGGATTGTCGCCGTCATGATCCTGATCCTCGCGAACGGCGTGAAAGCTTTCCTGCCCGGCCAGCGTGCCGAGATGGACAGCGCCTCACGCATCCCGCTCCGCGACGACGACGCCTGAAGGATTGGCGCCATGCCGACCAAGATCGAGAAGGACACGGCCACCGGCCGCATGACCACCGGCCACGAGTGGGACGGGATCAAGGAGCTGAACACGCCGCTGCCGAAGTGGTGGCTGTATGTGTTCTATATCAGCATCGCCTTCTCGGCGGTGTGGGTGCTGCTCTTCCCCGGCATCCCGCTCGGGACCACCTATTTCAAGGGCCTGCTCGGCTATTCGACCCGCGTCGAGCATGTCGAGAACCTGGCCGCCGTGGAAGCCGGCCGCGCCGACGTCCTGGCGAAGATCAGGGCCACCGATGTGGCCGACATCCTGAAGGATCCCGCAACCGCGACCTATGCGGTCGCAGGCGGCCGGGTGGCCTTCGCCGAGAACTGCGCCGCCTGCCATGGTGCCGGCGGTGCCGGCCAGTCGGGTTATCCGGCGCTTGGCGACGACAGCTGGCTGTGGGGTGGCGACATCCACACCATCCGCCAGACCCTGATGCACGGTATCCGCTCGGTCACCGACCCCGACACGCGGATGTCCGAGATGCCAGCCTTCGGGCAGATCCTGGACCGGGAGCAGATCACCACCCTGACCAGCTATGTTCTGTCTTTGTCGGGGGCGGCAACCCCGGCCGCGGCGGTGATGGAACAGGGCCAGACGCTGTTCGCCGACAACTGCGCCGCCTGCCATGGCGATAACGGCCAGGGCAACCGCGAATTCGGTGCACCCAGCCTGGCCGACCAGCTCTGGCTTTATGGCGGCACCGAAGCCGAGGTGGCCGGCCAGATCACCCAGCCGCGCCACGGCGTGATGCCCAACTGGGGCGGACGCCTGGACGAGGCCACCATCAACATGCTTGCCGTTTACGTCCACAGCCTGGGTGGCGGCGAATAATTCGCACCACCCCCACCCGGCCGGCTCATCAGAAGCCGGCCGGGCCGACCTCTCCGAGGAGCCAGGACCATGTCCACCTCCGGCATCGATCTCGACGGTCATCATGAAGAGACCGCGCAGCCGGCATTGTTCGCGAACCGCCTGAAGGTCTATCCCAAGGCGGTGAAGGGTCCGGTCCGCCGGATCAAATGGGCACTGCTGGTGGTGATGCTCGGCATCTATTACATCCTGCCCTGGGTGCGGTGGGATCGTGGACCGGGCCGGCCCGATCAGGCCCTGCTTCTCGATATGGAAGGTCGTCGCGGCTATTTCTTCAATCTGGAAATCTGGCCCGATGAGATCTACTACCTGGCCGGCCTGCTGATCCTGGCCGCCGTGCTGCTGTTCCTGGTGACCAGCCTCTATGGCCGCCTGTGGTGCGGTTATGCCTGCCCGCAGACGGTGTGGACCGATCTGTTCATGTGGGTGGAACGGCTGATCGAGGGCGACCGCGCCGAGCGCATCCGCAATGACAAGGCGAAGCTCACCGTCCGCAAGGCCGGGCGCAAGATCGCCAAGCATATGGTCTGGCTGGTGATCGCTGCCCTGACCGGTGGCGCCTGGATCATGTATTTCCGCGACGCGCCGACCGTGACTGTGGAACTGCTGACCGGCAGCGCCTCGGGCATGGCCTACAGCATGTTCGCGCTGTTCACCGTCACCACCTATGTCCTGGCCGGCTGGGCGCGCGAGCAGGTCTGCACCTATATGTGCCCCTGGCCGCGATTCCAGGCCGCGATGCTCGACGACCAGACCGTCACCGTCACCTATCAGGGCTGGCGTGGCGAGACCCGCGGCAAGTACCGCAAGGGCGAAAGCTTCGAGGGCCGTGGCGATTGCGTCGATTGCGCGCAATGCGTCCAGGTCTGCCCGACCGGCATCGACATCCGCGACGGCATTCAGCTTGAATGCATCAATTGCGGGTTGTGCGTCGATGCCTGCGACAATGTGATGGAGAAGCTGCATCGTCCGAAATCGCTGATCACCTGGGACACCTTCGCCAATCAGGCGGCGCTGGGCCGGGGCGAGACGCCGAAGCCGATGAAGCTGATCCGGCCGCGCACGATGATCTATACCGGTTTGATCGTGGTGCTGGGGGCGGTGATGCTGGCCCAGCTTCTGACCCGCACCCGGGTCGACACCACCCTGATCCGTGACCGCGCGCCCCTGTTCGTCACCCTGTCCGACGGTTCGATCCGCAATGGCTATACCCTGAAGATCACCAACCGCCGGGTTGAGCCCGCGAGCTTCGCGGTGATGGTCGACGGGCCCGAGGGACTGAAGGCGACGGTGCATCTGGCCGATGGCCAGGAACTGCCGGCCGATGATGTCGAGGTGCGTGGCGATGGTGTCGGCTCGCTCAGGATGTTCGTGTCGATGCCGCGTGCCATCATCCCTGAGGAACAGACGCCGCTGCATGTGACGGTGCGCAATCAGACCACGGGCGAGGAAGCCCATGTCGACACTATGTTCGTCGCCCCGCCATCGGGGGCTGACCGCACCCAGCGCAGCAACAGCGTCGCCCCGGTGCAGATGCCCTGATCGGGCAGATCACGCCGCCCTTGCCGCCCGTCTTCCGGAGATCCGTCCATGGCCCGCACTGCTGACAGCCTTCGCCCGGCAGCCCCGAACGGCACCACCGCGACCGCGCCGTCCCGCCGCAGCGGCTGGATCCCCTATGTCTTCGTCGGCGGGTTCCTGGTGGTGCTGGCCGTGAACACCACCCTGATCGTCAATGCCCTGGACGGCTTTACCGGGGTGGTGGTTGAAAAGCCGTTCGAACGCGGGCTTGCCTATGACAAGCTGATCGCCGCGTCCGAGGCGCAGGCCGCCCTGGGCTGGACGGTGGCCGCTCGGGTCGAGCCGGGTGCGCCGGCGAACGAGACCGATATCGCGCTGACCCTGGCGGGCCGTGACGGGCCGCTGGTCGATCCGGTGATCGATGCCCGACTGCAACGGCCGATCGACGGCGAACACGTGCCGCTGCTGGCGGTGCCGCAGGTCGGCGCGGGTGCCGGCGACTGGCGGCTGGTCGGGCCGGCGGTCCGCGCCGGTCAATGGGATCTGCATGTCATTGTCACGGCGGGCAGGGATCGCCACATTTCGACCCAGCGGCTGTGGATCGATCCGGCCGATGCCGCACCAGCCGGTACGGCCCCGTCCGACAGGGAGTGATGGCGCGATGAGCATGACCGCAACCGGTATCGGCCGCGACGACGCGGTCGCGGTCGCCTGCGCCCATTGCGGGCAGCCGGTGATCGGCCGGGGCACCGCCGGCGCCGGTGGTGCGCGGTTCTGCTGCACCGGTTGTGCCGCCGCTGCCGATCTGGTCCGCGAGTTGGGACTGGACGGGGTTTATGCCCGCCGGACACTCGATCCCGCCGCCCGGCCGCCGCGACCGGACGAGGCGATGGCGGAACTGGCGGGCCATGTCCGCACCGATGATCGCGGCCGCAACAGCCTGGATCTGATGGTCGACGGCCTGCAATGCGCGGCCTGCGTGCAGTTGATCGAACGCGCGATCGCCGCCGACGATCGGGTGGCCGCCGCGCGGATGAACATGACCACCCGCCGGCTGCGCGTGTCCTGGGATGGTGCGCCCGAACTGGCCGACCGGCTGGTGATGCCGGCGGTGCGGCTGGGCTATCGCCTGCTGCCCTATGATGCCGGGCGCATGGAAGCGGCCGACGATGTCGAGGCGCGGGGCCTGATCCGCGCGATGGCGGTGGCGGGATTTGCCGCCGGCAATGTGATGCTGCTGTCGGTGGGCATCTGGGCCGCCGGCGATGCCGGGATGGGCGAGGCGACGCGCAGTCTGCTGCACTGGGCCTCGGCGCTGATCGCTTTGCCGGCGATCGCCTATGCCGGCCGGCCGTTCTTCCGGTCGGCCTGGGGGGTGCTGTCGCGCGGTCGCAGCAACATGGATGTGCCGATTTCGATCGGGGTGATCCTGACCGCGGCGGCATCGCTGGCTCATACCTGGCGCGGCGAGACCCATGCCTATTTCGACAGCGCGACGATGCTGTTGTTCTTTCTGCTGATCGGCCGGGTGCTGGACAATCGCGCCCGCGGTCAGGCGCGCCGGACGGTGGCCGAGCTGATCGCGCTGGCCCGCCAGCCGGTGGGCATACTGGATGCGGTGACCGGGGCAACGCGCCGGCTGGCGGCGTCGGAGGTCCGGGCGGGCATGATCGCGCGGGTTGCCGCCGGCGAACGGATCGGCGTCGACGGCGTGGTGATCCGGGGGCAGGGCGAGATCGACCAGAGCCTGGTGACGGGCGAAAGCCTGCCGCGGATGGTGATCCCCGGCGACCGGGTGGTCGGCGGTGCCGTGGTGCTGGGGGCGCCGCTCGACATCCGGGTAGAGGCGGCGGGCGAGGATGGCCAGTTGGCCGAGATGGCCCGGCTGATCGAGGCCGCCGAACAGCGCCGCGCCGGCCGGGTGGCCTTTGCCGACCGGGTGGCGCGTGCCTATGCGCCGACCGTGCATCTGGCCGCATTGCTGACCTTTGCCGGCTGGTGGCTGATGGTTGGCATCGACTGGTATGATGCCCTGTCCCATGCCGTGGCGGTGCTGATCATCACCTGCCCCTGCGCGCTGGCACTGGCGGTGCCGGCGACGCAGGTTGCCGCCGCATCCAGCCTGGCGCGCCGTGGTGTGCTGCTGCAAAGCCCGATGGCGCTGGAGCGGCTGGCGCGGATCGACCATGCGGTGCTGGACAAGACCGGAACCCTGACCCTGGGCCGGCCCCGCCCGGTCGGCCTGGAGGGTGTGCTGACCGATCCGGATGGCCGGGCACGGCTGGGGCGCGCGGCGCGGCTGGCATCGATGAGCCGCCACCCGCTGGCGCGCGCGCTGGCGCAGGCCGTGCCGGCCGATGCCCTGCCGCCGGATGTCCTGCCGTCCGAGACCGACGAGGATGACAACACCGCAGCCACGGTCACCGAACATGCGGGCCAGGGCATGGCGGCCGGGGCGGCGCGATTGGGCAAGGCGGAATTCTGCGGCGTGGATGATGCACAGGCGACGCGTCTTCGCGCCGAGGCGGCACCCCTGGACATGCCGGGGCCTGAGCTGTGGTATGCTGAACCCGGAGCCGCAGCACCATTGCTGATCAGGTTCGTCGACCCGTTGCGCCCCGGTGCGGCCGATACCGTGCGCGCGCTGCAGGAACGGGGCATCACGGTGGAGCTGGTGTCGGGCGATCGGCCCGAGGCGGTGGCGGCGATTGCAGCGCTTGCCGGCATCGCCGACTGGACCGCCGAGGCACTGCCCGCGACCAAGGCCGCCCGCATCCGCGAGCATGTGGCCCGAGGCGAGCGGGTGCTGATGGTGGGCGACGGGCTGAACGATGCCCCGGCGCTGGCCGAGGCCACGGCATCGATCGCGCCGGCCGACGGTGCCGATCTGGCCCAGAGTGCGGCCGATGCGGTGTTCAGAGGCGAACGCCTGGATGCCGTTCTGGTGGCGCTGGCGACGGCGCGCGCCGCCGATCGCACCGCCCGCCAGAACGTCGCGGCGGCGATCGTGTATAATGTCATCGCGGTGCCGCTGGCGGTTGCCGGATTCGTGACACCGTTGATCGCGGCCGCCGCCATGAGCGGATCGTCGCTGCTGGTGATCGTGAATGCGCTGCGTCTGGGGCGCGGCGTGCGGCCATGAGCCGGCCGTCATCCACCCTGTCCCGATCGCCCTGGAAGGCTTGAACCGCCATGGACGTGCTCGTCTATCTCATCCCCGCCAGCCTGCTGCTGGCCCTTGGCGCGCTCGCGGCCTTCATGTGGTCGCTGAAGAGCGGCCAGTACGACGACATGGATGGTGCCGCCCATCGCATTCTGATGGACGATGATGACATGCCGGCGCCGGAACCGGCTTCCCGCGCCCCGGCACCCCGCGACCCGGCTCCCGGCCCGGAAGATACCGCGCCGGTGACCGGTGAAGACGGCGAAAGCGATCGCCGCCGCTGACTGCCTGCGCGTATCGTCGGCGCCCCGATCCACCGGACGTTTCACCGCGCCGGATTCTGGTCCACCTTATGGTCCGGGATTGGCGGCTGGCGGCCATCATGCGGATTTATTGCCGATGCCGGTCCAATTGACGGACCAGGGCCTCGGCGCAGGCGGCTATGACTGTTAGGGTCTCTGATCCATGCCGTGGCTGATGACGACCGACAAAAAGCGGGTCGCGCGGCCCCGGCAGCCGAGGCAGGGAGGAACGCCCGGATGCTCAGGACCATGATCGGCCGCAGTCTTGCGACCGTTGCCACCATCGTCGGCCTTGCGGTTGCCACCGCGGGCCCGTCCCGCGCCGAGGACATCGTCCTCAAGATGGCGCATGTCTATACCCCCGGAAACATCTGGTACGACACCGCCGTCGCCTACAAGAAGGCGGTGGAGGAACGCTCCGGCGGCAAGGTGAAGATCGAGATCGCCGATTCGGGCTCGACCGGCGACTGGCCGCAGTCGATCGAGGGTCTGGCGATCGGCACCAACGACATCGTGCTGCAGTCGATCGGCACGCTCGACCGCTATGGCATCGTGGCCGGTGTCGAGGCGTTTCCCTATCTGATCCGCGACCTCGACCATTTCAACAAGGTCTATGACGGCCCGATCGGCGCGGAGCTTGCCGACGCGATCGCCGCCCAGACCCGCTTCCGCATCGTTGGCGCCGGCTATCGCGGCGCGCGCCACCTGACCGCCAATCGCGCGGTGCCGACGCTCGCCGATCTGAAGGGGCTGAAGCTCAGGGTGCCGCCGCTGAAGATGTACAGCATGACCTGGACCATGCTTGGTGCCAGCGCCGTGCCGATGGGCGTGGCCGAGCTGTTCACCTCGATGCAGCAGAAGGTCGTCGACGGCCAGGAGAACCCGCTCGAAATCATTGAGAGCATGCGCTACGACGAGGTGCAGAGCCATGTCATGGAAACCGCCCATGTCATGGGTGCCATGACCTTCATCTTCTATGACGCGCGGATGAAGCGCCTGCCTGAGGACGTGCGCACCATCCTGGTCGAGGAAGGGCGCCGGACCATGAACGAGGCCAGCACCCGCATGGCCGGCATGGAGGCCGAGATCAAGAAGCGGCTTCAGGAGAAGGGCATGACCTTCGTGGCGGTCGACCGCGATGCCTTCGCCGCCAAGCTTGCCGATATGCCGGATCAGTTCCCGGACCTGAAGCCGTGGATTGAGAAGATCCGCGCGGTCAAGTAAGCCCATGACCGACCGGCGCGACGCCGGCCCTGGTGGTATCGCCACCGGGGCCGCGCGTATCGGGGGCTGGATCGAGCGTGGCCTCGATGCAGTGCTCGCCCTGATGATCCTGGTGATGACCGGCGCCATCGTCTGGCAGGTCTTTGCCCGCTATGTCCTCGATGCCGCCCCCAATTGGAGCGAGGAACTCGCCCGCTTTCTGATGCCCTGGGTCGCGATGGTCGGATCGGCGGCGGTGCTGCGGGGTGGTGGCCACGTATCGGTGACGGCGCTGGTCGAACGCCTGGGCCGCGGCCCGGCGGCGGCTATCCGGGTGGTGCGCGATCTGGTGATGCTGGCGATCGCCCTGGTGCTGATCGTCCATGGCTATAACTTCGCCGAATTGAACGGTTTTCAGGACAGTCCCGCCTTCGAGGTGCCGATGTCGGTGCCCTATGCGGCCATGCCGGTCGGCGGCGTGCTGATCCTGCTGATGGTGATCATCGCCCGGCTGTCGCGGCCGGGTGCCGATTGGGCGCTGCCCGATCCGGATGCGCCGGTGCCGGATGAAGGCGACGGCTTCGTGCCTGTCGCCATGCGCCATCAGGATGCGACCGCGACGCCGCCCAAACCTGCCGCGAAGTCTCAGTCCACCGGGAAGGGCGTTCGATGACCCTGGTCGAAATTCTGCTGATCGCGGTTCTTGGATTGATGGCGATCGCGGTGCCGATCGGCTTCGCGGTGATCGGCGGCGTGGTCGGCGTGCTGGTCTGGGTTGGCGGCATCAACCTGATGGTCGTGCCGCAATCGGTGTTCGGCGGTATCGACGGCTTCACGCTGCTGGCGATCCCGTTCTTTCTGCTCGCCGGCTCGCTGATGACCGCGGGCGGTATGACCCGGCGGCTGCTGGAACTGGCCGACGCGATCCTGGGCCATCGCCCGGGTGGGCTCGCGATGAGCGGCGTGTTCGCGTCGACCCTGTTCGCCGGCATTTCGGGTTCGGCTGTGGCCGATACCTCGGCGCTGGGCCGGATCATGATACCGGCGATGATCAAGGTGGGCCATCGGCCGGCTTTCGCGGCATCGCTGATCGCCGCCGCCAATGTCGTGGCGCCGGTGATCCCGCCCTCGATCCCGTTCATCGTGATGGGGGTGCTGACCAACCAGTCGATCACCAATCTGTTCCTGGCCGGCGTGATCCCGGGCCTGCTCTATACCGTCGCCATGCTGTGGATCGCGCGGCGGCTGGCGCTGAAGGATGCGCCGATGGTGCGCACCGGTCCGCGACCGAAGGGCGCGGTTCGCAGGGCCCTGGCTCATGCATCTTTCGCCCTGCTGATGCCGGTGTTCATCCTGACCGGCATCCGGATGGGCGTGTTCAACATCACCGAATGTTCCGGCGTGGCGGTGCTCTATGCGCTGTTCGTGGGCGGGGTGGTGCATCGCGAACTCGACCTGAAGCGGATCTATGCGGCGCTGGTTTCGGCCGGCCGTTCCACGGCGGTGATCATGATCGTGGTCGGCGCCGCCAAGCTGTTCTCGTGGCTGCTCGCCTATACCGGCGTGCCGCAGGCGGTGTCGGCCTTCGTGCTGGCCAATGTGTCGGAGCCGATCCTGTTTCTGATCGTGGTCAATGTGATGCTGCTGATCGTCGGCATGTTCCTTGAGGCGAACGCGGCGCTGGTGATGCTGGTGCCGGTGCTCTATCCGATCGCGCTGGCGCTGGGCATCGATCCGGTGCATTTCGGCGTGGTCGTGGTGCTGAACCTGTGCATCGGGCTGATCACCCCGCCGGTGGGCTTGTGCCTGAACATCGCCTGCATGATCGCCCGCGCGCCGCTGGAACGCGGCTCGGTCGCCATTCTGCCCTTCCTGGGCGCGGCCCTGGTGGTGCTGCTGATCGTCACCCTGGTGCCGCAGGCGTCGATGCTGCTGCCCGGCCTGCTCAACTGATCCGGCCCCGGCCGCAGGCACCTGACGTGATGCGGCCCTGGCCCCAATTCTGTGAGGTCTCCCCATGACGACGCGTCTCGACAACAAGACGGCCCTGGTTTTCGGGGCCGGGTCCAGCGGCCCCGGCTGGGGCAATGGCAAAGCGACGGCGGTGCTGTTCGCCCGTGAGGGCGCGCGAGTGGTGTGTGTCGACCGGGTCGCCGAGGCTGCCGAGGAAACCGCCGCCATCATCCGCGACGAAGGCTTCGAGGCCCTGGCGGTGAAGGCCGATGTCACCGCCAGCGCCGAGGTCGCGGCGGCGGTGGCCCAGACCGTCGCCACCTTCGGCTCGCTCGACGTGCTGCACAACAATGTCGGCATCACCGAGATGGGCGGTCCGGTCGAACTCGACGAGGCCCGCTGGCACCGGGCGATGGACGTGAACGCCACCTCGGTGTTCCTGTGCTGCAAGCACGCGATCCCCGAGATGCTGAAATCCGGCGGCGGCACCATCGTCAATGTCTCGTCGCTGGCGGCGATCCGCTATACCGGCTATCCCTATCTGGCCTATTACGCCGCCAAGGCGGCGGTCAACCAGATGACGGTGGCGATCGCGTTGGAATATGCGAAGCAGGGCATCCGCTGCAACGCGATCATGCCAGGCATGATGGACACGCCGTTGATCCGCACCCAGATCGTCGGCCAGTATGCCGATGCCGACGACATGATCGCCAAACGCCATGCCGCCTGCCCGATGGGCCATATGGGCGATGCCTGGGATATCGCGAAGGCCGCGGTCTTCCTGGCATCGGATGAGTCGCGCTACATCACCGGCCATTGTCTGCCGGTCGATGGCGGGTTGTCGTCGCGGGCCGGCTGAGCCGGTTATCTGCGCCAGTCATGAACCAGGGAGGCCGCCATGATGACGACCGAACACGGGCTTGAGGATGGCCGGGTGGCGGTCGTCACCGGTGCCGCCAGCGGCATCGGCCGGGCCGTCGCCGAAATGCTGGCCATGGCCGGGGCCATGGTGGTGATCGCCGATCGTGACGGCGCCCAGGCGCAGGCGGTGGCCGGCGCCATCACCGCCATCGGCCACAAGGCCGCCGCCGTGGCGCTCGACGTATCCGACCCGGCCGCGGTATCGGCGGCGATGGCCGATGTGGCGCGTGATCACGGGCTGGTGCGGGTGCTGGTCAACAGCGCCGGTATCGCTGCCGACACGCCGTTCCTCGACACCGACCCGGCATTGCTCGACCGGATCATCGGGGTCAATCTGCGCGGCACGATGATGATGGGGCAGGCGGTGGCGCGCGGCCTGATCGCCGCCGGCATGGGCGGTTCGATCATCAATCTGGGCTCGGTCTCGGGCCTGCGCGGCAATCGCGGCCGTGCCGCCTATGGCGCATCCAAGGGCGGGGTGCATCTGCTGACCCAGGTGATGGCCCTGGAACTGGGGCCGCACGGCATCCGGGTCAATTGCGTCGCCCCAGGTCCGATCGACACGCCCTTGACCCGCGCGGTTCACCGCCCCGAGGTCCGGGCGGTGTGGGAGGAACGGGTCGCCCTCAACCGCTATGGCACCCCGGAAGAAATCGCCCTTCTGGTCCGCTTCCTGGCCGGCGATGCCGCATCCTATGTGACAGGGCAGGTCATTGCCGCCGATGGCGGATTTCAGGCGGTGGGGATCAGGGGGTGAGCGGGGGGCGAAACATGCGCTATATTGTCGTTATCGATTGAGTTATCGGATAGGCTAGGCCACCATCCGGGATCTTGAAAGCGACAAGCGGACCGGAAATCACGATGTCGACCGTGGAGGATGCCAAAAAGGATCAGCGGGCGATCTTCCTGATCGGGCTGCTGTTCGGGTTGATTCCGGTGTTCGGGCACGCATTGATTGCATTTCTTGTTGAGTTGCGACTTATAAGTACGCCCAACAGCCTTCCATTTCTGGACCAGAACTGGCTTGGCCATCTGTCTCTTGCCGGAATTTCCGTCTCGTTCGCGTCATTCATCAATTTCATGCGACATCGGCAACGGCCACGGCGGGATATCATGGTATCCTTTGCCGCCTTGGTTCTGTTCACGACCTTGCTGTGGATCTTCTTCAGCGTGCTGGCGGTCTCAAGTGGCGGCGTCACCGTGCCGGTGTGGCGTCTGGGGGGCGGTCTGATTGTCATGGTCGTTCTGCTGGCCTATATCGTCGATATGAGGATTGCCGCCGCTGACGGCGCAGGGGGTGCACATGCAGCTTGATATGATCAGCTTGCTTCTGGTGATCGCGGGCGGCAGCGTGATCATGTGGTCGGCCGAGAATACCCGCCGCGCCCTGGCCGAGAAGGGCGGGGAAGACAGTGTCATCAATGCGCTGAGCTGGCCCTACAGGCTTCTGCTGCGCGCGGCCGGCCGCGATGCGGGGCCGGGCGGGCGCGGGTGAGTGGCTTGAGGTGAGCGAGGGTTTCGCCGCGACACCGTTCACGGCCGCCGGATTGTTGCTGGCGCTGGATCTGATCGGCAGTTTCGTGTTCGCGCTGTCGGGCGCGCTGGTGGCGGTGCGGCGCGGGCTGGATCTGTTCGGGGTGCTGGTGCTGTCGTTCGCCGCCGCCAGTGCCGGCGGCATCCTGCGCGATCTGCTGATCGGCGCGGTGCCGCCGGCGGCGATCAGCCAGCCGCGCTATGTGGCCGTGGCCTGCCTGGCCGGGCTGCTGGTGTTCTATCGCCATCAGATGATCGAACGTTTCCGCAATCCGGTGCAGATCAGTGACGCCGCCGGGCTGGCGCTGTTTGCGGTATCCGGCGCGCAGAAGGCGCTGGTCGCGGGTCTGGAACCGGCCATGGCGGCGCTGCTCGGCATGCTGTCGGGCATTGGCGGCGGCATCGCGCGCGATGTGCTGGTGGCACAGATTCCGGCCGTGCTGCGGGCCGATCTGTATGCGGTGGCGGCCCTCGCCGGCGCCGGGGTGGTGGTGGCGGGCGATCTGGCCGGCCTGCCCGCCGGGCCATCGATGCTGGCCGGCGCCGCCTTGTGTTTCGGCCTGCGGGTGATGGCGATCCGCTATGGCTGGCATCTGCCGGTGCCGCGCCAGCCGGACGCCAGATCCGATCGGGACGACAGATCTGATGAGGATGGCAGATCCGACGGGGACGGCACGCCGCCGCAATAGCCCCAGATCGGCGCCGCCTCCCGACAGTTCGGGCTTGTCTCGGCGCGGTGCGGGCACACATCGCTATCATCGCCGTCGATCCGCGAACCACAGGGAGCTTCCCTTGCGATGACGGACCGCCCGCCTCCCTACCGTCCGCCGCCCCACCGCCCGCCGCCCCACCGCCCGCCGCCCCACCGCCCGCCGCCTCCTGCCCTGATCAGCCGCCGGCGCCTGCTGGCCCTGTCGGCCGCGGCCGGTGTGGTCGCGGCCATGACCGGCGGACGCGGGCGCCGCGCGGCTGCGGCCGGCACAGCGCTGATGCGCCCGATCCACAGCACCGGCCTGATGATGCCGGCGGTGGGGCTGGGCACCTGGATCACCTTCAATGTCGGCAACGATCCTGAGGCGATCGCCGGCTGCACGGCGGTGATGAAGGCATTTTTCGAGGCTGGCGGCCGGATGATCGACAGCTCGCCGATGTATGGTTCGGCACAGATGGTGGTGGGGCGGGGGCTCGACGCGCTGGGCCGGCCGCAAGCGGTCTATGCCGCCGACAAGGTGTGGATTTCATCGGGCGATGACGGGCCGGACCAGATCGCGCAATCGCGCGCGCTGTGGGGTGTGCCGCAGTTCGATCTGATGCAGGTGCATAATCTGCGCGGCTGGGAGGCGCATCTGGAAACCCTGTTCGCGATGAAGGCCGCCGGACGGCTGACCCATGTCGGGATCACAACATCCGAGGGCCGGCGGCACGACACGTTTGAACAGGTCATGGCCAGCCAGCCGCTCGACACCATTCAGATCACCTACAACATTCTGGATCGTGCGGTCGAAGACCGCATCCTGCCGCTGGCCCGCGAGCGGGGCCAGGCGGTGATCGTGAACCGGCCGTTCCGCCAGGGGGCACTGACCCGCCGGCTGGCGCGCGAGCCGCTGCCGGGCTGGGCGGCCGAGATCGGCGCCGGAAGCTGGGCGAAGGCGCTGTTGAAATTCATCCTCTCGCATCCCGACATCACCTGCGCGATTCCGGCCACCACCCGGGTCGACCATGTGCGCGAGAACCTGGATGCGGCACGCGGGCCACTGCCCGATGCCGCCTTGCGCCGGCGGATGATTGCCGATGTCGAGGCGATCTGAGGGCCGAGGATGATGGCCGACTGGTTCAGCTATTCCCTGACCGATTTTCTGCTATTCGCGCCCGAGACCTATCAGCGGCTGTTCGTCCGCTATAATCAGGCGGTATGGCCGGCGCAGATCGTGGGCGCGCTGGGCGCGCTCGTGGTGCTGTGGCTGGTGCTGCGGCGGGCGGACAGCCGGATCGCCATCGGTATGGTTCATGCGCTGCCGGCGATCGGCTGGCTGTGGATCGGCGCCGATTTTCTGTATCAGCGCTACGCCGTCATCAACTGGGCTGCGACATGGCCAGCCGTCGGCTTCATGGTTCAGGGTGTGCTGCTGCTGGCGGTCGCGGCCATCGCGCCGCGACCGGCCGGCCATGCGCCGCCGGCGGCGCGGATCATCGGCCTCGGCCTGATGGCGGCGGCGCTGGTGGTGATGCCTCTGGCGGGGCCGCTGGCCGGCCGGCCCTGGGGCGCCATTGAAACCGTGGGCGTCACACCCGATCCGACGGCGGTCTTCACCCTGGGCCTGCTGGCCGGCACCGCCGGGGTCTGGCGGCTGATCCTGTTGCCGGTGCCGGTTCTCTGGTGCCTGTTCAGCGGCGCCACGGCACGTGCCATGGACACGGGCGATGCCTGGCTGCTGCCGGTGCTGGCCGCGGCGGGGCTGGCGGCGGCGCTGCTGCCACGGCCGGCACCCGCCGGCCGTGGCTGAGCGTCAGGTTCTGGAGGGAAGCAGGTCGACCAGGGCCAGCGCGATGACTTTTGTCGCCTTGTTCAGATCGTCCAGCGCCACACGCTCGTCGGCGCGATGGCCGTTGGCCTCCAGAATGCTGCGTGGGCCCGCGCCATACATCACCACCGGCACGCCGGCTTCGGCGTAATGCCTGCTATCGGTATAGATCGGTGCCGCGGTCTCGCCGATGTCCTCGCCCATGATCCGGCTGGCGACGGCGCGGATCACCGCCGCCAGATCCGCCGCTTTGGCCGTGGGCGTCAGCGGCCGGGCCAGCAGGATACGCCGGCAGTCCACCGAGATGCCCTTAAGCCCGGCGGTTGCCGCGTCGATCACCGCCGTCAATTCGGACTCGACCCGGGCTGTGTCTTCCTCGGGCGTGATCCGGCGGTCGATGCAGAAGCGGGCATGGCCGGCGACGACATTGGTGTTGGTGCCGCCCGAGACCGTGCCCACCACCAGTGTCGGATGCCCGATACCGGCCAGAGGCGATGTCCGCCCGGCCATGGTTTCGCGATGGGCCAGGGGGGCGCGATGGGCCAGGGTTTCGCGATAGGCATAGAGCGCCTGCATGATCTGCACCGCCCCGTGAATGGCGTCGTGGCCGCTATCGGGCTGTGCGGCATGGGCGGCACGGCCGGTCACCGTCACGTCCAGGTGCAGGCAGCCGTTATGGGCGGTGGTGACGGCATAGGAAAACCCGGGGCAGATCGCGAGATCCGGCGTGCTGAGGCCGTCTTCCAGAATCCATCCGGGCCCCGCCATGCCGCCGGTCTCTTCGTCCCAGGTGATGTGCAGCTCCACTGTGCCGCCAAGCTTGGCGGCGGTTTCCTTCAGCGCGCGCAAGGCCATGGCATAGGTGGCGATATCCGATTTCGAGACCGCGGCGCCGCGGCCATACATCCAGCCATCCCGGATCTCGGCCGCATAGGGATCGGACGACCAGCCATCGCCCGGCGGCACCACATCGCCATGGGCGTTCAGGGCGATGGTGGGGCCGGGGCCGAACTGCTGGCGCACGATCAGGTTCGTGGCCGCGATCATGTTGGATGACGGCAACCGGTCTTCAGGTACCGGATGGCGCTCGACGACGAAGCCCAATGTCTCAAGCCAACCCGCCGTGACTTCGGCGATCGCCGCGCAGTCGCCGGGCGGATTGTCGGACGGTGTCCTGACCAGAGCGGACAGAAAGTCGACCGCGGTTTCCTGGTTACGGTCGATCTGTTCGATAATCCGGGTGGCAAGCGGGGTGTCGAGGACGGTCACGGGATCATCTCCTGTGGACGGGGCGGGGCGTGCTGTCCGGTGTCAACGCCGGCGGAGGCGCAGCCGTTCCCCGAAGGCGAGATACAGCCCCGCCGCCACGACGATCGCGGCGCCGATCAGGGTCAACTGGTCGGGCAGATGGCCGAAGATGATGAAGCCGACCGCGGTCGCCCACAGCAACTGGGTGTAGGTGAAGGGGGAGATCAGCGAGGCGGGGGCGAGCCTCAGGGCCGTGATCAGCGCCAGATGGCCCAGCGCCCCGAACAGGCCCAGCATGGCCATCATCACCCAGGTCCGCGCGTCGACCGGCACCCAGTAGAACGGCACCACCAGCGATGACAGGGCGAAACCGAACAGCGCCGAATAGAACAGCCCGACCAGCGGACCGTCATAGGGCGCGATCTGGCGGGTGAGAATCTGATAGACCGCGAAGCTGAGCGCCATGGTGAAGGCGAAGACGATGCCGGGGTCCAGATTGGTCGGATCGGGCCTGACCGCGATCAGCGCGCCGCTCAACCCCAGCAGCACCGCGAACCAGCGGCGCCGGCCGATCGCCTCGCCCAGAAGCGGGCCGGACATGATCGTCACCATCAGCGGTGCGGTGAAATTGACCGCATAGACCTGGGTCAGCGGCAGCCGGTGCACGGCCATATAGGCGAAGGCGGTCGAGGTGATCAGCAGGGCGGAACGCGCCAGCTGGCGCACCGGCACCCGGGTGGTGACCATCCGGCGCAGCCCGAAGACCGGGATCAGCGGCAGCATCCACAACAGATGAAAGCCATAGCGCGCCCAGACCAGCTGCGGGATCGGCTGGGTGTCGGCCAGAATCTTGGCGATACTGTCCATGGCGACGAACATGCCGACCGCCATGATCATCAGACCGATGCCCTTCAGCCGGTCGAAGGCGGGGTTTGCCATGCCCGGCGATGGTGGCGGCGGTATGACGGTGGGGGGAGGGATCATCAGAGGGAACCGATCGGGCGGGAGGCATCGCGAGCGGCTCCGGGGCTGCCGCCCCGCGGAGGAGGACGATCGTCAGCTTGCCGAGGAAGAGCCTGAAGGTATAGCCATTCGACGCCATGCCATCGAATAAAGCCGCACGGCGCCGATGACCGGCCAGCGTCGACCGATGTTTACGCCGCGGCGGGAAAGGCCGCGCAACGGGCGGGAACATCGGGCATCCTCTGGTTAACCGGTCGCTGATCACTGATGGCCGGAGCGGGTTGTGAGGCGTGGTCGAGATGACGAAGACGAAGACGATGCGGGCCTGCACTATGATGAGGGCCTGCACTATGATGAGGACCGGTACCATGATGAGGACCGGTGCCGCGGCCCTGCTGGCCGCCCTGCTTGCGACGACACCGGTGATGATGGCGGCGGCGGCCCGGCCGGCTGCCGCCGCCGAGATGCCGGCGGTGGCCTTTGCGGTCCACGGTCAGGCGGCGACGCTGGACCGGACGGCCCTGCTTGCGCGCGGCGACCTGACCACGGTCGATATCCCCGACGACGTCGCCTATGGCCGGGCGATGCGCTATCAGGCGGTGCCGATGGCGGCGCTGATGACCGATATGGGCCTGAAGCCCGATGATCATCTGGAGGTGGCGGCGCTGGACGGTTTCGTGGCCCAACTGCCGGCGGCGCTGCTGCTGGAGTCGCGCCCCGACCGTGCCCGCGCCTTCCTGGCCATCGAGCCGGGCGATGCGCCCTGGCCGAACCTGCCGGGCAAGGATGCCGATGCCGGCCCGTTCTATATGGTGTGGCTGAACCCGCAGGCGGGGGGCGTCAGCGCCGAGCAGTGGCCCTATCAGGTGGCGCGGTTCACGGCCACGGTGCCGCTGCTGGAGCGCTTCCCGGCGATGCGGGTCGATGCCGCACTGCCGGCCGACGATCCGGCGCGGGCCGGGGAACAACAGTTCGCCGTGCAGTGCGCTGCCTGCCACACCATCAATGGTGCCGGGCCGGCGGCGGTCGGCCCCGACCTGAACCTGCCGATGAACCCCACCGAATACCTGCAAGCCCCGGCGCTGAAGATGCTGATCCGCGACCCGAAATCGGTGCGCAGCTGGGGGGCTGCGCAGATGCTGGGGTTTTCGCCCGAGGATCTGACCGATGCCGAGATCGATCAGGTGGTGGCCTATCTGACCCATATGGCGGGTCGCAAGCAGGTGCCGGCGCGGTGAGCATGGCTCATGAATTTCAACGTGCACGTATGGAAAACGCGTTAACCTTGCGCGGAACGGGCTGACGGGGGACGACGGGTGCGGGACGTGAAGAACAGAGGCGGAGAGCGGCCGGCCGGCGGCGTGTGGATGCGACGGCTGACGATGACCGGTATGATGGCCGGCTGTCTTGGTGCCCTGATGTCGCCGGTCCCGGTGCTGGCGCAGGCGGCGTTGCCCCCGATCCTGTCGGCACAGGGGCAGGACGGTGCCGTGGCGGGCACCGCTGGCCGGCGCGACGACGCCAACCAGGCCGGAGCCAACCAGGCTGGAGCCAACCAGGCTGGGGCCAGCCCGGATACCGCCCGCGGCGTTCTGGAACCGGCGGCCGAAGCGGTGATTTCGGCCGAGATTGCCGGCCGCATCACCGATATCTCGGTCACCGAGGGCGCGTCCTTCGCCAAGGGCGCGCTTCTGGTGCGGTTCGACTGCACGCTGTATGAAGCCCAACTGGCCCAGGCCCGCGCGCAATCGGCCGGCGCCAAGGCCGAACTGGACAATGCCCGCAGTCTGGCGCGGCTGCAATCGATCGGCCAGCTGGAGGTCCAACTGGCCGAGGCACGGCTGGCCGAGGCGTCGGCCGCGATCCGCCTGCATTCGGCGACGGTGGAGCGGTGCCGGATCAGCGCTCCTTATGCCGGTCGGGTGGTGGCGCGACTGGCGCAGCCGGCTGAAGGCGTCGCCGCCGGCGACGACCTGCTGGCGATCGTCTCCGACGGGGCACCGCGGCTGCGGCTGATCGTGCCATCCAACTGGCTGGCCTGGTTGCAGCCGGGCCAGCGCTTCAGTTTCGACGTCGACGAGACCGGCGGCACCGTTCAGGCGACGGTGACGGCGGTTGGCGCCCGGGTCGATCAGGTGTCGCAGACCGTGGCGGTGCTGGCATCGATCGAGGAGGGCGGCCGCGACCTGCTGGCGGGCATGAGCGGCACCGCCCGCTTCCCGGCTGCCCTGCGCGACCCTGCCAACCGGTCCGCCGACCCGGCGGTTGTCGGTGAACCGGTGCCGCAGCCCAAGCCGCGGCCAGTTGAAGGCAGCGCGCAATGAGCGTGGAACCGGTGCGGCCGACGCCAGCCGGCGGCCCGGCCGCGGCCCCCGCCACAGGGTCGGCCGCAGGGTCGGCCGCAGGGCCTGCCGCCGCCGCGTCGACCGTGGCCGGCGCCATGGCCGCCGGCAAGCTGCCGCCACGGATCGCTACGGCACTGGCTGCCGCCGGCGGGGCCGGTGGCGGCGGTGGTGCCAATACCGGCAGCGCCGGTAGCGGTGATGCCGCGGCGCGCGGGCGGTCGGCGATCCTGTTCTCGATCATGCTGGCGCTTGAACGCTCCGCCCGTCGGGCGCCCGACATTCAGGCTCTGCGCTATGTGATCGTCAACGACACAAGGCGGCTGCTACCCTATCGTCAGGCGGTGCTGGCCGAGGGCTGGAACCGCCCCCGGCCGGTGGCCCTGTCGGACGTGCCGGGGGTGGAGCGCACCGCCCCTTACGTCACCTGGATCGAACGGGTGCTGGCACATCTGGGCGCCGCGCATCGCGACCGCCATCGCGCCGGTCAGCGGCTGACGCCCACCGCGCCGATGACAGCCGCCGCGGCGGCACCGGGGGCACCCGCTGCCGCCGGCAACCCCGCCGATGACCGTCTGAAGCCGCAGGTGATCGGCCCGGCCGACCTGCCGGATGATCTGGCGCGGGCCTGGCCCGATTTTGCGGCCCCCACGGCCCTGCTGTGCCCGCTGGCAGACCGCCAGGGCCATGTGCGCGGCTGGCTGTGGCTGGCGCGCGATCAGGCCTTCGGCCCGGCCGATCAGGTGCTGGCCGGCCAGTTGACCGATGCCTATGCCCATGCCTGGCTGGCATTGGCCGGGCGTGGCGCCGGCCGACGGCGGCTGCCGCGACCGCGCTGGTTCGTGCTGGCGCTGCTGGCGGCGGCGGTTGCCGCCGGCTTCATTCCGGTGCCGCAGACGGTTCTGGCGCCGGCGGAAGTGTCGGCACGCGACCCGGCCACGGTGGCCTCGCCGCTGGACGGGGTGATCGCCGACATCATCGTGGAGCCCAACCAGCGGGTCGAGGCCGGCGATGTGCTGCTGCGGCTGGACGACACCAATCTGCGGGCCGAAGTGGCGGTGGCGCGCCGCACGCTGGAAATCGCCGAGGCGGAGTTGCGCCGGGCGCGCCAGGGCGCGTTCAACGACCGCGATGCCGGCGCGCAGATCGCGCTGCTGGAGGCTCGCGCCCGGCTGAAGGCGGCCGAGCTGGATTACGCCCAGTCGCGGCTGGACCGGGTGGTGGTGGCGGCCGAGCGGCCGGGGCTGGTGCTGTTCACCCGTGCCGACGACTGGACCGGGCGGCCGGTCCAGACCGGCCAGCGGATCATGACCATCGCCAACCCCGATCAGGCCGAGATCCGCATCGAGCTGCCGGTGGGCGAGGCGATCCGCCTGGAGCCCGATGCCCGCGTGCAGTTGTTCCTGGACGCGCGGCCGCTTGAGGCGGTTGAAGGACGGTTGAGCCGGCAGAGCTATATGGCCGAACAGACGCCATCGGGTGTGCTGGCCTATGACCTGAAGGCGGCGCTGGCCGATGGCAGCCCGATCCCGCGGGTGGGCCTGCGCGGCACCGCCAAGATCTATGGCGCCGATGTGCCGCTGGCCTTCTATCTGTTCCGCCGGCCATTGGCGGCCCTGCGCCAGAAGGTCGGGTACTAAGCCATGGCCGGTCCGGTGATGCAGGGGGCAGGGGCGGCGCAGGCCCCGAAGATCAGTCTTGGCGGGGCCGGTGGCGGTGAACCCAAGCCGGTGCCGCGGCTGCGCGAGGATCTGCAATTGCTGCCCGGCCCCACCGATCTGGATGGCGGCCCCAGCTGGACGATCCTCGATCCGGCGCGCGGGCGCTATTTCAATCTGTCGCCGGAGGCAGTGGCCCTGCTCGGCGCCTGGGGCGAGGGGATGCCCGACCGGGTGGTGAAACGCGCCACCGCCGCCACCCGCCTGCCGCTGGAGGTGCGGGACGTCGACGAACTGGCCCGGTTCCTGATCGCCAACAATCTGGTGGCGGGGGATGAGCCGGGCATGGCCGGCAGCTATGCCGCCCAGAAGCGGGCTGCCAAACGCGGCATGTTTTCATGGATGCTGCACAATTACCTGTTCGTGCGCGTGCCGCTGGTCCGCCCCGATGCGTGGCTGGACCGACTGACGCCGCTGGGCCGGATGATGTTTTCCTGGCCGGCGCTGTATGGCGTGATCGCCCTGATGATGCTGGCCTTCTATCTGGTCGGCCGACAGTGGGACAGCTTCGTTCACACCTTCACCAGCTTTCTGACCATCGAGGGCGCGGTGTGGTTCGGTGCCGCGATGCTGATCGCCAAGGCGCTGCACGAGATGGGCCATGCGCTGGCCGCCAAGCGCTTCGGCTGCCGGGTGCATTCCATGGGGGTGGCGCTGCTGGTGATGATGCCGGTGCTGTATACCGATGTCAGCGATGCGTGGCGGCTGGCCGACCGGCGCAAGCGGCTGGTGATCGGCGCAGCCGGCATGGCGGTGGAACTGACCATCGGCGCATTGGCGACCATTCTGTGGGCGATGCTGCCCGATGGCCCGGCGCGATCGGCGGTATTCTTCCTGGCGGCGGTGTCGTGGCTGATGACCCTGCTGGTCAACCTGAACCCGCTGATGCGGTTCGATGGCTATTACATCCTGTCGGACCTGATCGGGGTGCGGAACCTGCAGACCCGTGGCTTTGCCATGGGACGCTGGCATCTGCGCGAAACTCTGTTCGGGTTGAACCGGGAGCCGCCCGAACTGCTGCCGCCGCGCACCCGGCGGGCGGTGCTGATCTATGCCTATGGCGCCTGGATCTGGCGTTTCTTCCTGTTTCTGGGCATCGCGGTGCTGGTCTATCACCTGTTCTTCAAGGTGCTGGGCATCCTGCTGGCCTCGGTTGAGGTGGCCTGGTTCCTGGTGATGCCGGCGCTGCGCGAGATCGGCGAATGGTGGAAAGCGAGGGATGAGATGCGCCTGAACCGGGCGATGCTGCGCAGCCTGGGCGTGGCCGCGGTGCTGGTGGCGCTGGCGGTGGTGCCGTGGCGGGGCGATGTCGGCATGCCGGCGGTGCTGGAAGCCGCATCCAGTCAGCGACTGCACCCGCCGGCGCCGGCGCGCATCGCCGAGGTGCTGGCACGGCCGGGCCAGATGGTCGCGGCCGGTGACCCGGTGGTGCGCCTGGACAACCCCGATCTGGACCAGCGCATCCTGATGGTGCAACTGGAACTGGATGTCACCCAGCGCCTGTTGCAGCGCCAGGCGGCCAGTGCCGCCGCCGCCGCCGAGGTGGGGGTGCTGGAAGGCCGGCTGGCGGCCCGGCTGGCCGAGTTGGACGGCTATCTGGCCGAGCGCGACCGGCTGGTGGTGCGGGCGCCGCGCGATGGCGTGTTCCGCGATCCGCCGCCGGATCTGGCGCCGGGCCTGTGGGTGTCACCCGGCCGGGTGCTGGGGCGGATCGTTGCGGCCGAAGGCGCGCGGATCGAGGCCTATGTCGAGGGCGCCGATCTGCCAAGACTGGAGGTGGGGGCCCGGGGGCGCTTCGTGACCGACGATCCGGCGCGCGACCCGATCGAGGTGGTGGTGAGGGCGGTGTCGGCCACCGCGGCCGAGACCCTGGACCAGCCGGTTCTGGCCAGCCAGAATGGCGGCCCGATCGCATCGGAACCCGATGCCGATCGCCGGCCGGTGCCCCGCAACGCGGTCTATCGGGTGTGGCTGGAACCCGTCACCACGGCAGATCTGCCGGCGGCCGGGCAGCCGCAGATGCTGCGCGGCATGGTGCGGATCGCGGCACCGGCCGAAAGCTTCGCCGTGGCCATCTGGCGGCGCGCCGCGGCGGTGCTGGTGCGCGAAAGCGGCTTCTGAGCGTCCGGCGAAGATCAGCGGGCGTGACGGAAAAAAACGCGGCGAGATAATGTCTCGCCGCGTTCAGTTCGGTGTCGCATCTTCACCGGACAGGTTCGGGTAAACCTGCGCGATGGGGCCAGCCGGTATCGCGTCATACCCGCCATCCCATACAAAACCCCCACGCTGTCGCGTAGCCGGTTTGCGTCTCCGACTATATGGTGACTGCCCGGAGATGTCCATCGCGTTTCGATTGCGTGGCGGGGGTTTCTCGCGCCAGAGGTGGGTGTCCGCCGCTCCGGCGGCGATATCCGGCCGTCGCATGGCATGGCCGATGTGCGGCCGCGCACGCCCATGGCCTGGTTGATACGCATCGCAAAGCATGCGTCAAAACGCCCTCACAGCCTGCTCCAGACCTGCCGCCATGCCCTGGCATGCTTTTACAGCAGAAATTAATCATGATATATCATTTATATGTTTTTGGAACGTCCTGAGAACATTACTATATGTTGCAACTTTCAATTGAACAAAATGCTCAATAATAGGAATAAAACCGGAACATAACACAGGCCTTACGCGAAATGGGGCGCCTGGCTGGATCTATGGCATCACATTATAATGATACGTCATTCTTAAAATGATCCGGGTAAGCCCATCCGATTCACCCTCTGGCAATTGTGCGTTGCGGAGAGGATGTCAGACATGTTCGCGGGAGACGGATATGATGGGATGGTTAGGTGCGGGTCGCGCCACGTCTTGGAACCAGAGGTGAACAGTATTTCGATAAAATTTTCGCGAAAAACGGCCATTACACCAGGCTGACCGGTTGGTTCGGTGCGCGACACGTGCATGAAAATAGTCTTGTACGCTCAACGTTCCCGTCATACCGCAGTGCACAGTTAATTTTAAGTAAAACCCCGCGGCGACGGGTGTTACGGGACGATTGCGATTCAAGACCTGCCCGCCGGCGGAGGCCGGTCCGCGGATGGCGGCCAGGGGGATCGCAGAGGGCCCGCCGCACAGGTGCCGGCGACCGTGGCGTCCCGGACGACAAAGGGCACGCGGATCATCTCCGCGCGCCCTTGGTTCCGATGGTTCCTGTGGGTGTCGCCCGATGTCAGCTCATCCCGCCGCGCGGCGGATAGATGCCGTAGAGAGGGGTGATGTAGTTCAGGGTGGAGAAGGGCTGCATGATGTTGGTGGGGAGGTTCATGCCCGACGAGCCGACGAGCAGCGAGCCGTTGATCTGGCCGCCGTTGAGCGTGCCTTCCGCGGTGCCGGTGGCGAGGAAGATGTCGGATGGCCGGGTCGGCGTTCCCGGCGCATTGGTCTGGACGTAATTGCCGGTGGCGAGGTGGGTGGCGTTCGTCGGCGCCGCATCGGTCGCCGCGGCCGTGAGCACCGGCACGGCGGTCTGCAGGGCAGTGGTCACGGTGTGGCTGTGGTACGCCAGATTGTTCCGGGTCAGGGTCACGGTCTCGGTGCCGGAGGTCTGGCCCAGGGTGTAATTCGACAGGCCGGGCCCCTGGCCGACGCCGACCGGCACCCGGCCCTTCAGGTCGGGCAGGCCGAAGGTGGTCTGACCGTCGCCACCATAGGTGGTGCCGAGCAGGCTGAACAGCGCGTCGTTCTGCGAGATCGATATCAACTGGCCATGGCAGAACGAATAGCCGCGCGGGGCAAAATTGGGCGCCCAGAGGAAGATCGCGCCCAGATAGACTCCATCCATCCGTTTCTCTCCTGTCCTGTGATCCTGGCGGTGATCAGCTGCGCGGCGGGAAGATGCCGTAGAGCGCGATGATGATGTTCAGCCCCAGATAGGGCTGGGTGATCGATATCGGGTTGTTCTGGCCGCTGACACCGGTATTGGCGGTGCCCACCACCTGGCCCGGCGCCGACTGGGTGTCGGGCGTGGCGTCGTTATAGGCCAGGACCGGAAATGTCTCCTGAACGCCGCCAGATTCGAATGTGCTCTGGGCGCCGGCAAAGGCGAGCCCCGGGCCGGGGGTGCCGGTCGCGGCAGCGGTGGCGGTGGCCGGCAGGCCGATGGTCAGGTTGCCGGTGGTGGCATGGGTATGGGCCGGCATATCGGTCGTCAGCAGGGTGGTGTTGGGGGTGCCGCCAATTTCTCCCAGCATATAGGTCGAACCGCCGGGATTGAGCCCGGCGCCCAGAACCGAGCGGCTGCGCGTGTCGGGCAGCGCGAAGGTCACGGTGCCATTACCGCCATAGGTGGTGCCGAGCAGCGAGAACAGGGCGGTGTTCTGGCTGATCGCGATCAGCTGGTTGGCGCAATAGGCCCAGTTGCGTGGCGCGAAATCGGGCGCCCAGTACATGGCCAGTCCGATGAACGGGGTCATTCTTCAAACCTCTCTCTGAGACGGAATGGGACTGGCGCGTCAACTGCGCGGCGGGAAGATGCCGGTCAGGGCGAAAATGAAATGCAGCGCCTGATAGGGCTGAATGATCGGGAAGGGCTGCGAACCGCCGGTATCGGCAAGGCCGAGCGTGCCGTCCACGGTGGTGGTCAGGACGGCATCGGGCGTGCCCGCGGCGTAATTGAGCACCGGGAAGGTCTGGGCGCCGGGGCCGGAGCCGATGCGCACCGATGCGGTCGCCAGGGTCTTGCCAACCGGGTCCGACGCCGTGGCCGGCGCGCTGGACAGGCCGATAGTGGCCGTCATCTGCGGGAAGGCGCTGTGGATATGGGCGGGCATGTTGGCGGTGGTCATGGTCGAGGTTTCGGCGCCCGCCGCTTCACCCAGCGATACCACGGGCAGGCCCGGGCCGTGTCCCGTACCCACCGGTGTGCGGCTTTGCAGATTGGGCAGGGCGAAGGTGGTGGTGCCATTGCCCCCATAGGTGGTGCCGATCAGCGCGAAGACCGTCTGATACTGAGAGATCGCCAGAAGCTGGCCCCGGCAATAGGCCCAGCCACGCGGCGCGAAATCCGGTGCCCAGGGCACGATGCTGGCGATAAAGGGTGAATCCATGATCTGCCTCCGTCCTCGTCATGTTCCGGTTTCTTGATGGCGGCGTCGTGCAGTCGTGGCCGTCCGGACCCGCAGGTTGCGGCGGTCCGGACGGGACGGTCAGTTGAAAATCGCTTCATAGTGGTTGGCCTGAACCGGCCGGCCGGTCGCCGGGTCGATCGGCGCGATCACCGGGCAGACGAACATCATCTTCAGCAGCCCCAGCCGCGGATGGGTGATGTCATAGCTGTTGGCCGGCAGGTAAAACTGTGCCGGCCCCCGGAACAGCAGGCTGAACCCCATCCGGCGCATGCCGGTCAGCATCGCCTGAACGCCGGGGCGGGCCGTGACCAGGGTGAGTGGCAGATTGCCTTGCGGCAGCCGGACGTGAAACTCGGTGCCGACATGGGGCGCGAAGGTCTCGTAGGTAAAATTCTCGAACATCCTGTTTCCCGATGATTCAAGTCAGAACGGCCAGGCTGGAACAGGCTCCGCGCCTGCACAGGTTGCAATTGCAGGATGGCAGATACGCGCCGTTTCGCCCCTCGGTTGCCGCACGTGTGTACTGTGGCACGGATCACGACAGGAGTCTCGCCTGCCGCACCCGCGCAGGGTTAACGGCCGTTGACGTTGATCAAGTCATTGGCAGCGTTCAAAAACATGCGGAATCAATGGGCTGAACCCTGCCTTGTGCCGGGTGGCGCGTGCGATGCGGCTTCCGCTCTCGAAATGGTTCAGCTAGCTTAACCAAAATCCGGGAAATGACGCCTGCGCCTGCAAAAGGCGCGGAGCGCCTGCCATCGCATGTGACCGATCCTGGTCCGACGTGGTGGCTGAGGGGATGCCAACACAGTGGTCGGGCTTCATCGACGATGCGGCTGGCCCGTTATGGGTTCGGGGGACGGTAATCATGCGTCGCTTTCGTCGTCGGGGTGATCAGGCTGGCCGCAACACGCTGGCGCCACGGCGCCCCGGTCGACGGGTATCGCTGGCGCAGGCGCTGGAACCGCGGATGATGTTCGATGCCGCCGGCGTTGCCACGGCGGCCGAGGCGCTTCAGGATCAGGCGGCACAGGATGCCGCCGCCGCACTGCGCCCCGATACCGATGCCACGGCGCATGACACGTCCCATGACGATCGTGCGGCACTGGTCGACACCACGCCTGTCGATGATCAGGACAGCGATATCGGCGGAGCGCCGGCCGCCGCCGCCGACCGGCGCGAGGTGGCGTTCATCGACACCCGGGTTGACGGTTGGCAGACCCTGGCGGCGGGCCTTGCCGCCGATGTCGAGATCGTGGTGCTGGATGCCGGCGAAGACGGGTTGGCGCAGATCGCCGACTGGGTGGCCGCGCAGTCGGGCGCCGTCGATGCCATCCACATCATTTCCGAAGGCAATGTCGGCGAGATCTGGATCGGCGCGACCGCCTTGTCGGACCGCACGATCGAGGATCATGCCGGCGACCTGGCGGCGATCGGCGCCGGGCTGGCCGAGGGCGCCGATATCCTGCTCTATGGCTGCGATGTCGCTGGCGGCCCCGAGGGCTCGGTGTTTCTGGGCCGGCTGTCCGAGTTGACCGGCGCCGATGTCGCCGCCTCCGATGACGCCACCGGTGGCATCACCGCCAATGATGGCGGCCGCCATGGCGACTGGCAGCTTGAGGTGGCCACCGGCACGATCGAGACCACCATCGCGCTGACCGCCGAGGCCCAGGCCGGCTATGACGGCATCCTGGCGACGTTCACCGCCGCCAATACCAGCCAGTTGAACACGGCGATCACCAACGCCAATGCCGCCGGCGGCACCGACACCATCGACATCACCGCCGACATTTCCACCACCGCCGGTTTCAACACCATCACCGACGCGGTCATCGTCAAATCCTCCACCGGCGATATCCGCAGCGTCACCGGTACGTCGATCACCGATGACGCGCTGTTCGCGGTGAGCAATGCCACCGCCACCTTCCAGGATCTGGCGCTGAGCG
This sequence comes from Tistrella bauzanensis, assembly GCF_014636235.1. Lineage (NCBI taxonomy): Bacteria > Pseudomonadati > Pseudomonadota > Alphaproteobacteria > Geminicoccales > Geminicoccaceae > Tistrella > Tistrella bauzanensis. The sequence continues at coordinate 2,743 of NZ_BMDZ01000036.1, read as the reverse complement.
GCGGCAACAACAGCTCGGCCGACAACAGCGGCAATGGCGGCGCGATCTCGTTCGTCTCCAACGCCAATAATTCGCTCACCATTGAGCGCGTGACGTTTTCGTCCAACCAGGGTGTCCGGGGCGGCGCGGTCTATTTCGACGATGGCGTGACGGGTACCGGTTCGCTGACCATCACGGACGCGACCTTCAGCGACAGCACCGCGCTGGCGGGTGGCGCCGTCTGGGCCCGAAGCGGCCTGGGGACGGTCACTGTCTCCGGATCGACCTTCGACCAGAATGAAGGCACCTCGGGGGCGGGCACCGAGGGTGGCGGCGCGCTCATGCTGGTGGGTGACGCGGCCGGCAACATGGCCGTCAATATCGACACGAGCTACTTTTCCGGGAACACGACGGCGTCACATGGCGGCGCCGTTTTCTTCAAATCCGGCCATGTCTACGATATCTCGATCACCCGCTCGACCTTCTCGGGCAATGTCGCGAGCAGCCAGGGCGGCGCCATCAATATGGAGGCCGGCGCCGCCACCACCGCCGAGATCGTCAACAGCACCTTCTCGGGCAATTCCGCCCAGTATGGCGGGGCGATCGAAAACAGCATCGCGCTGACCGTATCGCACAGCACCTTTGCGGGCAACAACACCTCGATCATCGGGGAGGGCAACGGCACGATCGACAGCTATGGCGGCAGCCTGGCGGTCACCCATTCGATTTTCGACAACAACACCGGCCGGGGCATCAATGTCTCCGGCGGCTCCTTCAGCAATGGCGGTTACAACATCTATTACAGCAACAGCGTCGCCCTGAGCGACGGGACGCCGGTGGGCACCGACAAGACCACCGACCCGGTTCTGGGTACGTTGCAGGACAATGGCGGCGCCACGCCGACCATGCTGCCGGGCTCCGGCAGCTCGGCGATCGATGCCGGCAACCCGTCGATTTCGGGCGCGCCCGCCACCGACCAGCGCGGCGGCACGCGCGTGTCCGGCAGTGCCATCGATATCGGCGCGGTCGAGATGGTGAACGATACCACCCCGGTCCTGGGCGGCCCGCAGACCGTGTTCTGGACCGAGGGCAACGCGCCGGTCAACATCCTGCCGATCATCACGGTGGCCGATGACGATGGCGACCTGATCACCTCGGCGCGGGTCTGGATCTCCAATCCGCATGATGGCGATGTGCTCGCGATCACGGCACCCGGACCCTACACCGCCAGCGTCGCGATGGAGAGCGGTGCGCTGGTCCTGACGCTGACCGGCAGCGGCACGGCGGCGCAGATGCAGGCGGCACTGCGCACGATCACCTACTCGTCGACCGCGGATGCTCCGGCCTGGGGCAATACCGGATCGGCCTACACGCCCGACGCCGCCGGGTCGCGCATCCTGCGCGCCACCGTGACCGATGCCGACGGCGCCACCTCCGACGTGCTCATCGGCAGCGGTATCGCCGTGACCAGCGTGGATGATGATGCGCCGGCGCTGACCGGTTCTGGCACGGTTTTCACGCCTGGCAGTGGCGGCGTGCGGATCTCATCGTCATTCGTTGTCATCGATGACAGCGTGAACATGTCGTCGGCCACGATCACACTGGTGAACCGGCCTGACGGCGCGGCCGAGTCGCTGGTGATTTCGGCTGCGGACAAGCTGGCGGCGGATCCCGGTGGCGATATCACCGTCGTCGAGTACAATCCGTCGACCGGCGTGCTGACCCTTACGGGCACCGCGTCGATGATGGTCTATATCAATCTCGTGCGCGCGATCCACTACGACAATAGCAGCGCCGTCGGTGATGTCGACGGGGCCGATCGCACGGTCCGTTTCGTGGTGACCGACGAGCATTCGCAGGCCAGCACCGCCTATGACATGACGGTTGAAATCGACACGCCGCCCTCTCAGTCGATCAATATCGGCGCCACGGTCGCCGAAGGTGGCACCGTCACCATTACCGCGGGCATGCTGACCTTCGCGGACGATACGAGCGATGCCACGCAGATCATCTATACGCTCAGCACCATCACCGATATCAACGGCACGCTTTATCGCAACGGCGTGGCCATTGCCCAGAACGGCACCTTCACCCAGGCGGACATCAATAACGGGCTGATCACCTATACCCACAATGGCGGCGAGCTGTATGGCAGCTTCACGGTCGTCGTCGGCCAGTCCTCGCCCAGTCTGACCGACGGGGTTGAATACACCTTCAACGTGACCACCACACCGGTGAACGACGCGCCGGTGATCAGCCTGCCGGGTGGGGCCACAGTGTCGGGGACGGAAGACACCGTCTTCAACATCACCACGTCCCATGTGACGTTCACCGACACCGACGCCTCGTCGGCCGACGTGGTGGTGACCATCACCAGCACCGAGGGCACGATCGCGGGCGGTGCCAGCGGTGGCGGCGTAACGGTCGCCAGCGTCACCAATGGTGTCACGCTCACCGGCTCCGTCCTGGAAATCAACACCTTCCTGGCAAGCGCAGGCAACCTCACCTTCACACCCGTCGCCAATGCCAGCGGCAACAAGGTCGTGTCGATCGCGATCAGCGATCAGGGCAATACCGGCACCGGCGGCACGCTGACCGACAGCGACACGTTGACGATCAATCTGGCGGCGGTGAACGACGCGCCGGTGATTTCGGGCGACGGCATCGACCTGCCGGATGGAACCGAGCACAGCGGGACCGGCACGATCGCGATTGCCGACCTGCTGTCGGATGCCGGTTATAGTGATGCCGACAGCGGTGCCTT
>NZ_BMDZ01000035.1 GCF_014636235.1 Tistrella bauzanensis | reverse complement strand
CCCTCCCAAGCCAAAAAGGTCGACAACGAGAGATTCAGACTTTTTCCGCCCTGTCACGCACAGTTTCACCCGATTGCCCTGGACACGCCGGCGAACACCATCGACAGCGCCTTGGGCACCATGGCTTCGGGCACCAGCCGCATCACGGTTGCGGCCGACATGGTCCAGAACCCGCCCAGCGCCACGCCCAGCAGCACCCGGGCCGCGATCAGCAGTCCCAGATCCGGCGCCACCGCCACAAGCAGGTTCGATGCCACCAGCAGGCCGGTGAAGCCCAGCAGCACGAACCGCCGGTCGATGCGGCGGGTGGCGGCGGCGATCACCAGACTGGTGACCAGCCCGACGGCGGCGGTGGCGGTCACCGCCTGGCCGGCAAGGCCTTCCGTCACACCCAGATCGGCCGCCATCGGCGTCAGCAGGCTGGCGGGCAGGAACTCCGCCGTCACCAGCCCGAACACGCCCAGCGCCATCGACAGCACCGCCCACCAGGCACCGGCGCCAGCAACGGCACCGGCTGGGCTGGCTGTCGTCACACTCTCACTCACGACCATGTCCTCATCGTCAGGAAGGTTTCAGTCAGGTCCGGAGGATAGGCTGGACAATCCGGACGCACCATGCCATCACATCCGGAATGTTTGACCGATCGTCCGGAAGCCATGGCTGACCCGTCCTCATACCCACCCGCCGCCGATCTGATCAGCGAATTGCTGATGGGCATGCGGATCGATGGCGTGCGATATCGGCGCATCCAGATCACCGACCCCTGCGGCATCCGCTTCGGCGACGACGCCGATGCCGATGGCGGATGGGCGCAGTTTCATTTCGTCGCCCGGGGCACCGTGTTCCTGCGCAGCCCGGCCGGTGTGGTGCACCGGCTGGCGGCGGGGGACGCGGCGCTTCTGCCCCGGGGCGGCGTCCATGCCCTGTTGTCCGCGCCCGATCTGCCGGCGCGGGATCTGGCGGGCTTCCAGGCCCACACGATCTGCGAGCGGGTGGAGATGGTGCGCGCCTGCGATGGCGATGCCTGCCCGCAATCGGGGGCCGTGGTGTTCAGCGGCTGCATGGCGTTCGATCTGGGCGGCATGCATCCGCTGCTGGCGCTGATGCCCGAGGTGATGTCGGTCGCGACGCTGCTTGATCGCAACCCGGAAATCCTGCCGATGCTGGAGGCGATGGAGCGCGAGGCCTGCGCCGGACGGGCGGGCTTCGCGGCCATTCTGGCGCGGCTGGCCGATGTGGTCGCGGCCTCGATCATCCGTGGCTGGGTGGAATGCGGCTGTGGCGAGGCCACGGGCTGGGTGCAGGCGCTGCGCGATCCCCGCCTTGGCCGGGTGATCCTGGCCATGCATCGCGAGCCCGGCCGCGCCTGGACACTGGTCGAGCTGGCGGCGCTGATGGGCGCCTCGCGCTCGGTCTTCGCCGAACGCTTCCTCGCCGCCACCGGCACCACGCCGCTGCGCTATCTCACCGACCTGCGCATGCGCCTCGCCGCCGGCTGGATCGCGCGGGAGCGCCAGTCGATCGACAGCGTCGCCGAGCGCCTGGGCTATGCCTCACAGGCCGCCTTCAGCCGCGCCTTCAAGCGCGTGACCGGCCATCCGCCGGGGATGGCCCGGCTGGATCACCACGTGTGACGGGCAAGAGCATCAGCTTGCATCCTTCGCCATTTTGATGACACTGCTTCTATCAGCATCAACCAGACGGATCTGTTGAGATGTCGCAAGACGTGGCTGACGCAATGACGGTCCTGTTGCGGAACTCACCGCAACTAAGCTCAATGGAACACGCAACAGTTGCAATGACAGCGGCATCGATAGTTATGGCTGCTGTTGCCATCGCCATCGGCCTCTTTGCCGTCGGCGGCATCGTCACCAGCGTGTTCTCGGCGCGAAAGATCGCCCAGCGTCAGGTCGATCATGTCGTGGACGACCGGATGAAACTGCTGCGGGAGGATTTGCCAGCCCTCGTCCAGGCGGTGATGGACGACTATATTCTGAGGGCGAAGCACAACCTCATGCCCGTCGGGGATGAACGCGTCGACCGCGCGACATCGGGAGAGCGGAGGGACGAATATTGAACATGATCCGCGCGACCGCTCCGCCACCAGACGTGCGGGTGTTTCAGACCGAGGCACCGGTTCCGGTGGTGGCGCTCGCGCGCCGGCTTGGCCTGAAGGTCTATGATGAGGAAACGAATGCCGCCATATCGGGGCGGTTGGTTCGCGACACGGCCCGCGGCGGACCGTCCGGCTATGCCGTCTATGTGAACGGCGCCCATCATCGCAACCGCAAGCGCTTCACCCTCGCGCATGAGATTGCTCATTTCCTGCTGCATCGGCATCTGCTCGAAGCCGGCATCGTCGAGGATGACGCGCTCTATCGCAGCCATCTGTCCAACGCGATTGAAAGCGAGGCCAACCGGATGGCGGCCGAGATCCTGATGCCATGGCACCTCATCGATCAGGCGATCGACCAGGGCATCACGGCGCCGGCGGATCTCGCCAGCCTGTTTCAGGTCTCGGAAACCGCCATGCGCATCCGGCTGGGTCTGCCGACCTGACAGGCGGCAGGCTGCGACGTCAGGTCGCATGTGGCAATAATTCTGTGCGCGGGACGCGGGTCATTGTAGCGTTACGGGATGCGTCATCATCTGACAACAGGGCCGCGCTGGCGGTGCCGGCCAAGCGTGCGCCGGCAGACAGCCCCACGGGCGACATTGCGCCGCGCGGGGCTGATTGCCGGCGCCTTGGCCTTCCTGTTCCAGATGACAGTGTGGTCGGTCTATGCGCCAGCCATGTCATTCGGCCAGTTCACCCCGATCTGCACCGCTGAAGGCGTGCGGCTGGTTTCCTCGGATCAGCTTGGGCGGGCCGATGACGGGAGCCTGCCCGAGCAGACGATGCGCGCGGCCGGCGACTGCCCGCTCTGCCTGCTGGCACAGGGCCTGACCGCTCCCCCCGTGGCGCTGACCGCCGCCGCCCCCACCATCGCGCGGCTGCACGAGGCACCCCGCCTGCCCGGCGGAGTGATCGCGGCCGGCTGGTATCTGGCCACGCTCAAAGCCAGGGCGCCCCCGGTGACCGCGGCCTGATCCGACCGCAGTCACCGCGCGGCCATGCCTGCCCCAATCGGCGATCCCCCGGCCGGCGGCACCCTATCCGGTGCCCGACTGAGGGGACGCATGTCCGCCTGATACGCACCGGCCTCGGCGCCGCGCCCCGATGACGCGCCCGCCGGACGCCAGATATCCGGATGTCGTTCCATGACCCGATCGACCGCGTTCGCGGGGCGCGGGTGGCTGCCCATTGCCGGCGCCACCCTGGCCACCGCGCTGTTCGGCATGCCCGCCGCCGCCGGCGAGACGACCACCGCCGCCACCGAAACCGTCACCCGGCTCGATGCGGTCACGATCACCGCCACCCGCGCCGAGGCCCTGGTCTTCGATCTACCGATGTCGGTCAGCCAGATCGACCGCGCGGCCCTCGACGATGCCCAGGCATCCGACCTCACCGCCCTGCGCCGGCTGCCCAATGTCGATATGGGCGGCGGGCCACGGCCGGCGGCGCAGAATCCCTCGATCCGTGGTCTCTATGGCCCCCGGGTGATCCTGTCGGTCGATGGCGCGCGGCGGAACAATGAAGGCGGCGTGCTGTCGCCGCTGTTGATCGATCCCGACATGATCGGCGGCATCGATGTGGTCCGTGGTCCGGTCTCGGCCATCTATGGCAGCGGCGGCCTCGGCGGTGTGCTCGCCATCCGCACGCTTGAGGCCGACGACCTGCTGGCCCCCGGCCAGACCAGCGGTGGCCGGGCAACCCTTGGCTGGCGCAGCGGCAATGATGCCATGTCCTCGGGGCTTGCCGGCGCCACACGCGGCGATGACGGCGACCTGCTCGCCGCCCTCACCTATCGCCGCGCAAACGATATCCGCACCGGCACCGGCGGTGACATCGACAATGACGGCGACCTGCTGTCTGGACTGTTCAAGGGCCGTGCCGATCTTGGCCCCGATCACCGGATCGAGGCGTCCTATCAACGGTTCTCCGATGATCTGACCGGTCCCAACAATCCCGGCGGCAATGCAACCTTCCCGTTCTCGCAGACGCTGAAGCGCCGGCAGGACCAGTATTCGGGCCGCTGGTCATTCGCCGATGACGACCGGTCGCTGATCGATGGCCATCTGCAACTCTATTACACGAAGCTGCGCTTCTCGACATCGAGCGAGGAGACGCCGCCGCTAGATCCGACCAGCACCGTCACGGAAACCCGGGGACTGAGCCTTCAGAACACGTCGCGCTTCACCACCGGCCAGGCGCTTGCCCACCGGCTGACCTATGGTGTCGACCACTATGTCGACACCAACACCAACCGGACGGCCGGCACGAACAATGTCGTGCTGCCCGATGGTGATCTGACCGCCACCGGCCTCTTCATTCAGGACGAGGTGACGCTGTTCGACGACTGGACCCTGATCGGGGGGCTGCGCCACGACCGCTATGAGATTGAGCCCGACGGGCTGGCATCGTCATCCCACGACCGGGTGTCGCCGAAACTGGCCCTGCACTGGCAGCCAATCCCTGCGCTTGGCCTGTTCGTGGGCTATGGCGAGGCGTTTCGCGCGCCGACGCTGGCCGAAATGTACCCGAACCTCAGCACCACGCGGGCCTTGTTCAATTTCATCCCCAATCCCGACCTGAAGCCCGAGACCGCCCATACCACCGAGGCCGGCATGACCCTGGCCTTCGATGATCTGGCCGTGGCGGGCGATGCCCTGCGCCTCAAGGCCACCGTCTTCAGCGAACGGGTCGAGGATCTGATCGAGAGCCAGGTGGCCGGCACCTTCACCCGTGACGCGCCGTTCAGCGGCACCGGGCTGATCTTCCAGCGCCGCAATGTCGCCGAGGCGAAACGCCATGGCATCGAGGCCGAGGCAAGCTATCTGGCGGGGCCGGTCGATCTGTCGCTTGGCTATTCGAAACTGCGGTCGAAGAACGCCGATACCGGTGCCCATCTTTATGCGCCACCCGACAAGGTGACGGCCGGCATCGGCTATGCCATCGATGCCGACTGGCGGCTGTGGTATGCCGGCATCTATGCTGCGGCCCAGGATGATGACGACACCCTGTTCCGCCGCCGCAGCGGCTATGCCCTGCATGATCTGGGGGTGGTGTTCGACCAGAGCTGGTATCGGGTCGATCTGGCGGTGACCAATCTCTTCGACACCGCCTATGTCACCTATCAGCAGTCGCTGGCCGAGACCTATACCTATGAGGAAGGGCGCAGCGTCAATCTGCGCCTGACCGCGCGGTTCTGAGCGGGGGGCATGTCATGAAATGCTGTCCCGCCCTCATCACCGCCACCCTCGCCGCCCTCGCGATGCTTGCGATGGTGGCCACCCCGCCCACGCTGGCCGCCGGACGACCGGTCACGATCGATGTCGGTGTGGTCGCGGGCGACGCCGCCATCGCCTGCGACGGGCCGGGGGTCGCCGTCGGCACGCCGCCAGTGGCCGTTGCGCTGCGCGACGCGCGGTTCTATCTGCACGACATCGCGATCGTCACCGATGACGGCCGCATCCTGCCGCTCCATATCGACGAGACGGTCTGGCAGCATGATGGTGTCGTGCTGATCGATGCCGAAGATGCCACGGCCGGCTGTCGCGATGGCACGCCCGACACCAACCCCCGCATCACCGGCCGGATCGACGGCGCGGCGGGCCCCGGTCCCTGGCGGCTGGCCTTCACGCTGGGGGTGCCCGAACGGCTGAACCACACCGCCACCGACCTCAGCCCGCCACCGCTCGACCTCGCGGCGCTGGGCTGGGGGTGGCAGGCCGGACGCAAATATCTGAAGCTGGAGGTCATGCCAGAGGGTGGCATCGCCCGCCCGGATGGCGGGCGCGCCGCGACATGGTTCCTGCATCTGGGCGCCACCGGCTGCACCGGCAACCCGGTGACGGGTGAGATCGTCACCTGCGCCCGGCCCAACCGGACGCGGATCGTGACCGCGCCGATCGATCCGGCGCGTCAGCGGCTGGTGCTGGATCTGGACAGGCTGTTCGCCGCCACCAATCTGGCGCGCGACCAGGGGGGTGCCGTCGGCTGCATGAGCGCGCCCGATGATCCCGATTGCCCGGCAGTGTTCGCAACGCTGGGTCTTGATGGCGGCGCGGGCGGGGCCTTCCGGGTGGTGGACAAATGATCCGCGCGGTTCTGGTCGCCGCCGTGCTCGGCCTTGGCGGCATGACTGGCCCGACAACGATGGCCGCCCCGCAGGCCACCGGCGATTGGGTGTGGGATCTGCCGGCCTATGTCCCACCGCCACGGGTGCCGGACGACAATCCGATGACGGTGGCCAAGGTCACGCTGGGCCGCCGCCTGTTTCATGATCCGCGCCTGTCGGGCAATGGCACCCTCGCCTGTTCGGGCTGCCATGTTCAGGCGCTGGGTTTCGCCGATGGCCGTGCCCATCCGGTGGGTGCCACCGGGGCGGTCGTGCGGCGCAACGCGCAAGGATTGGCCAATGTCGCCTGGCGTGCCAGCCTGACCTGGGCCAATCCGGCGCTGGTCACGCTGGAAGCCCAGATGGCCGTGCCGCTTTATGGCACCGATCCGGTCGAGATGGGGGTGACGGACGCCAACCGCGCGGCGGTGCTCGACCGTTTCCGCGCCGATCCCGAGGTGGTGGCGGGCTTTCGCACCGCCTTCCCCGACGATCCCCGGCCGGTCAGCTTCATCTCGATCATCCGGGCGATCGCCGCCTATCAGCGCAGCCTGATCAGCTTCGACAGCCGCTATGACCGCTGGCTTCAGGGGCGGGCAGATCTCACCGCCGCCGAACGTCGGGGCCATGACCTGTTCTTTGGCGAGCGCGCGGAATGCCATCACTGCCACGGCAGCTTCAACTTCGATGATCAGGTGGCGCATATCCTTAGCCGGGTGGTTGAGCGGCAATTTCACAACACAGGATTGTATAACATCGATGGCGAGGGCGCCTATCCAGCCACCGATCGCGGGCTGATCGAACACACCGGCCTTGCCGCCGATATGGGGGCGTTCAGGGCGCCATCACTGCGCAATGTCGCGGTCACCGGCCCCTACATGCATGACGGCGGGATCGACACCCTGGACGCGGTGCTCGACACCTATGCCGCTGGCGGGCGGCTGATCCCCAGCGGCCCTGATGCTGGGGACGGGCGATTGAACCGCTGGAAGAGCGACCTGATCGTGCGCATCGAGCTCTCACCGACCGAGCGGGCCGATATCGTCGCCTTCCTGAAGACCCTCACCGATGAGCGCTTCCTGTCAGGCCCGACGAACTCACCCCACCAGATTAGGTAGAAATAAAATATTCACTGATTTTTGAAGATTCGAATCGACTCATTCCGATTCAAATCATAGAGTCTGGCTGTCATATGGCGGCAGAAATGCCAATATATGGTCCATCAACACCGAATGAATACATCATTCGGAATGGTTTAATTTTGCCAAAAGGAGATAAATACATGTCGATCAAGATTACTAGCCGCAAGATACTTCAGGTTGCCGGCCGCGCTGGCGCGCGTTGCGCCACAGTCTGTGCGGTCGCCGGCTGAGGTTACGTCATCGGACGACGGCGGCCGTTCTGGCCGTCGTCGTCCGGATCAATCCCACCCGGCGCCACGACGTGAGACGGCATGCAGATCGGCTTCAACTTCACCCTGGGTGAGACAGCGCCCATGATCCGCCGCCTGATCGCCGGTGGCCGCATCGATTATGTCGAGCTGCTGATCGACAATTTCCTGGCCATCCCGGCCACGGAGATTGCCCGGGCCTTCGACGCGCCGGTGGGGCTGCATATCATGTTCTCGAAATTCATCGAGCGGCCCGAAGACGAGCTTCAGGCACTGGCCGGCCGGCTGCGGGCGATCATCCGCGCCACCCGGCCGCTCTATGTCTCGGACCACATCGCCCGTTTCACCCATCAGGGCCGGCACCTGCTGCATCTGGCCGAGATCGACTATGTGGCCGACTTCGAGCAGGTGGCCGGGCGGGTCGCGCGCTGGCAGGAGATGCTGGGCTGCCGGATCGCGTTCGAGAACTATCCCTCGATCATGGATGGTGGATGGGACGCGCCCGATTTCTTCCGGCGCCTGACCGCCCGGACCGGCTGCGCCGTGCTGTTCGACGTTTCGAACGCGATCTGCGCCAACCACAATTGCGGCTGTCCCATCACCGACTGGGCGCCGGTGATCCGCGAGGCCCGGCATTTCCATGTCGCCGGTTATCGGCCGTCCATCGGCCAGCCGGCGATCACCCTCGACACCCATGATCAGGCACTGGCCGACGACACCCGCGCCGCCCTCGCCACCTGTCGTGATCTTGGCCCCCCGCCGGATGCGACCATCACCTATGAGCGCGATGACGACATCGATGAAGAACGGATCGCCACCGACCTCGACATGCTGCGGGCGATCTTCCCGCGTGGTGGCCAGCCATGACCACGGATCGCATCATCGACACCGATCTGCTCGACCATCTGACCGTGCCCGCGCGCCATCACGAACTGGGCGAAGGCTCGCGGGCCTGGGTCAGGGTCGATACCAGCCTCAGAATCTATTGGCACACCCTGTTCGACATCTGCCCGGGCCTGCTGATGCTGGATGCGCCCGATGGCCGGCCCTCGGACGGGATGAGCATCTTCCGCCCGTTCATGGCCTTCGCGGCCGAACGCGCGCTTAGTTTCGACTGGAGCTATTATCTCTGGGTCGATGTCTGGCTCAGCGCCTCGCCCTTCCGCGACCGGATGACCATGGATCTGCGCCTGACCCTGATGGGCGCCGCCGCCGCGCGCTGGGCGATCACCGATCGCGGCCCGGATGTCGGCATCGTCCTGGCGGCGCGCGACCCCTATGGCGCTGATCCTCTCGCCCTGCCCCTGGTCGCCGGCTGGAAGCCCGCCAGCATGGAGACCGGCCGCGAGATCGAGACCCTGGACCTGGATGAACCGCTGCCGGCCCCGGCCACGCCCTTCGGCTGGTTCACCACCCGAGGCCGCGATCTCGACAGCTTCCCCGGCTGGGCGGACCTGCCGCTCTGAATCAAGACGGGCGCCGCATTGCCACGGCGCCCGTTGCAGCGATCAGGCGTCTCCGATCATTCGGCCCACGACATCTCGGTCAGCGGCGTGATCAGCTCCGGCGCGTTCTGCCAATAGCCGCGCAGTCGCGCGTCATAGACACCGGCCTGGGCAAGCTGGAACAGGAAGCCGTGGACCGCATCATCGGCCAGCTTGGTCTGCATGGCCTTCAGCTTGTCGGACTGGGCGGCCGGATCGACGGTCTTGCGGAAATCATCATACATCGCGCGGAAATCGGCACTGTCATAGCCATAGAAATAATCAAGGCCACGGATGTAGTTGTTCAGATCACGCGGCGAGACATGCGCGATGATCGTCATGTCATACAGCTTCTTCTTATAAACCTCCGACAGCCAGAACGGGAATTCCACGTTCGAAAGCTCCACGCGGATGCCGCCTTCGGCAAGCTGTTCGCGGATGATCTCGCCCGAGCGGCGGGCATAGGGCGGGGGCGGCAGTTGAAGGGTGGTCTCGAAGCCATCCGGGAAGCCGGCCTCGGCCAGCAATTCCTTCGCCTTGGCCACGTCATGCGGATAACGGCCGGTCAGGTCGACATAGGCCGGGTTGTGGGGCGGGAAATGGCTGCCGATCGGCGTGCCATAGCCGGACATGGCACCGTCGATGATCTCGCGGCGGTCGAGCAGATGGTTGATCGCCCGGCGCACGCGAATGTCATTGAACGGCGGCTTGGCGTTGTTCAGGGCCAGGATCACCTCGCCTTCGGTGGTGCCCGAGACCACGACGAAGCGCTTGTCCTGCTTGAACTGCTCCAGCGTCTCGGGCGCCGGGATCACCGGGAAGGCATCGATGTCGCCTGAAAACAGCGCGGCAGCGGCGGTGTTGGGATCGGGGATCACCCGGAACGATACCTCGCGCAGCGGCGCCTGCGCGGCCAGCCGGTTGGCGTCGTTGCGCTCCAGCACCACCCGGTCGCCCCGCACCCAGCCCTTGACCTTGTAGGGGCCGGAGCCGACTGGATCGGTCTTGTTGGTGGCGGCGCTATCGGGATGCACGATCGAGGCATCGCCCATCGCCAGATTCGACAGGAAATAGGCGTCGGGCTCCTTCAGCCGGATCACCACCGTCAGCGGATCGGGGGTCTCGATGGCGGTGATCAGCGCGAAGATGGTCTTGGTCGGGTTGACGCTGTCGGGCGCCATCGCCCGCTCGAAGGCATACTTCACCACCGAGGCATCCAGCGGCTTGCCGTCGGTGAAGGTCACGCCCTCATGCAGCTTGAAGGTGTAGACGGTGCCATCGGGCGAAATCTCCCAGGACTTCGCCAGCAGCGGCTGCACCGCGCCCGACTGGTCGGCCGTGGTCAGGGTCTCGAACACATTGCGGGTCAGGATGGTGTCGATCGAGGCAGTGGCATCCGCGGTCGGATCCAGCGAGGTCGGTTCCTGCTGAATGCCGATGACCAGGGTATCACGGGGTGCCGCCTGGACGGACATGACTGCGCCAAGGACTGCGAAGGCAGCCAATGCAGCAGCTTTGAGCGCGCGACGATGCATGCGGGTGCGATCCTGTTCCTGTCTTGTGGCGGCGTCCTGTCCGTGGCGCGGGCGCCTGCATACGGAAGCCTGCCTTATGGGTGCGCCGGGGGAGAGGCCGGTGAACGACGAGATGGTAGCGGATCACGACCGAAGTTTTGCAGAAATATGACGGTTGTATGACAACACCCGCATCGATTGAACGATGCGGGTGTCGCGGGCTTTGCGGATCTTGCGTGGCTGCCCGTGGGCAGCCACCCGGACGAGATTGCCCGGCCTAGAGGATGAACTTCGACAGATCCGAATCACGCGAGATGTCGCCGAGACGCGCCTCGACATAGGCGGCATCGATCACCACCGTGTCGCCGGAATGGTCGGTGGCGGCGAAGCTCACCTCGTCGAGCAGCTTCTCCATCACCGTGTGCAGCCGGCGGGCGCCGATATTCTCGACCCCGCGGTTGATCTCCGCGGCGATATCGGCCAGGGCCGCGATGCCGTCGGTGCGGAAATCGAGCGTCACTCCCTCGGTCGACAGCAGGGCCGCGTACTGCTTGACCAGGCTCGCCTCGGGCTCGGTCAGGATCCGGACCAGATCGTCGCGGTTCAGCGCATCCAGTTCCACCCGGATCGGCAGCCGGCCCTGAAGCTCGGGCAGCAGATCCGACGGTTTGGCGACATGGAAGGCGCCCGAGGCGATGAACAGGATATAGTCGGTCTTGACCGCGCCATGCTTGGTGGCGACCGAAGTGCCCTCGATCAGCGGCAGCAGGTCGCGCTGCACGCCCTCGCGGCTGACATCGCCGCCGGTGCGGCCTTCCCGCGCGCAGATCTTGTCGATCTCGTCCAGGAACACGATGCCGTTCTGCTCGACCTGGGCCAGCGCGGTGCGGGTGATGTCTTCCTGATCGAGCAGCTTGTCGCTTTCCTCGGTCAGCAGCAGTTCCATCGCCCGCCTGATCCCGAGCTTGCGGCGCGACTGCCGGCCGCCGAACATCTTCGACATCATCTCCGACAGATTGGCCATGCCGGCCTGGGGCGGCAGGCCCGGCACCTCGAACACCGGTGCGGCGCCGGCGCTTTCGGCAATCTCGATCTCGACCTCGCGGTCGTCGAGCGTGCCCTCACGCAGCATCTTGCGGAATTTCTGGCGGGTGTCGGCATTGGCGTTCTCGCCGACCAGCGCGTTCAGCAGCCGTTCCTCGGCGGCAAGCTCGGCCGGCGCGCGGACGTCGCGGCGGCGCTGTTCGCGCACCTGCACCAGCGCCACTTCCACCAGATCGCGGATGATCTGCTCGACATCGCGGCCGACATAGCCGACCTCGGTGAACTTGGTCGCCTCAACCTTCAGGAACGGCGCGTTGGCAAGCTTCGCCAGCCGCCGTGCGATCTCGGTCTTGCCGACGCCGGTGGGGCCGATCATCAGGATGTTCTTGGGCAGAACCTCCTCGCGCAGCGCCTCGGGCAGTTGCTGGCGGCGCCAGCGGTTGCGCAGTGCAATCGCCACCGCCCGCTTGGCCTGGCTCTGGCCGATGATGAAACGGTCGAGTTCCGAGACGATCTCGCGCGGGGAAAAGGCCGGGGTATCCATCACGCGTTCTCCAGGCTCTCGACGATGACTTCATGGTTGGTGTAGACGCAGATATCGGCCGCGACCTTCATCGCCTTGCGGGCGATCGCCTCGGCGTCCAGCCCCTCGATGTCGGCCAGCGCGCGGGCCGCCGCCAGCGCATAGGTGCCGCCCGATCCGATGCCTATGATGCCGTCCTGCGGCTCCAGCACGTCGCCATTGCCGGTCAGCACCAGCGACACCTTGGCATCGGCCACCGCCATCATCGCCTCCAGCCGGCGCAGATAGCGATCGGTCCGCCAATCCTTGGCAAGCTCGACGCAGGCCCGCGCCAACTGCCGGGGGTGGCGTTCCAGCTTGGCTTCAAGGCGTTCAACCAGCGTAAAGGCATCGGCGGTGGCACCCGCAAACCCCACGATCACGCTGCCGTCGCCGATCCGCCGCACCTTGCGGGCATTGGCCTTCATCACCGTCTGACCGAGCGACACCTGCCCGTCACCCGCGATCACCACCCGGCCGCCGCGGCGCACCGAAAGGATCGTGGTGCCGTGCCATGTCGTCGTCGTCTCACCATTGCTCATCTGTCTGGAGCCCGTCCTCGATAGACACCGGTGGCAAAGGCGGATGCCACCGGAATGCCCGCTCATGTGGTCTGGAACGGCGCGAGGGTCAAGTGCCGGGTGCCCGCACAAGGCCCGGCGGCGCCACATCGGCTCAGTGCGTATGGTCACCGATGGGGGCGGGGCGTCCATGATCGCGCGGATGGGGGGCGCCCAGCAGATGGCGGACGACCGGCGGCTCGGTGCCCCGGTGGAAACCGGCCACCCGCTCCTGATGGGCGACATCACTCAGGGTCACCCGGCGGTGATGGCGCAGATGTTCCAGCCAGGATGCGGCGAAGAAGATCTCCTCGAACCGGCCCGGATCCTCGGCATCCTCCAGCACCCGCCAGCCGAAGGCGCCGTCGCGGCGGCGGATGCGCGCCAGGGGCTGGATGGCGTGCAGAAATGCCTGCCGGTCGGCGGGGTCGATCCGATAGGTGATGGTCACCAGCACCGGCCCGCGATCCCCGGCGACCGGGCCCGCCTGCGCCGGCTCCGGCCAGTGCATCGAGGGCGTGAGGTCAGGCGTGCCGGCGGGCAGGGCAACCAGACGCGCGACGATCAGGGCCGCCAGACCGCCACCGGCGGCGGCGATCAGCAGCGCCACCTGGATCGACAGCGCCTGGGCGACGCTGCCCCAGATCGCCGATCCCGCGGTCATCGCGCCGAAGAACACCATCAGATAGATGGCAAGGCCGCGCGCGCGCACCCAGTTGGGCAGCACCGACTGGGCGGTGACGTTCAGATTGGTCAGAACCGCGATCCAGGCGCCGCCGGCCACGAACAGCAGCAGACCGGCAATCCAGGGCAGTTGCACCAGGGCGAGGGCTGCCGTGGTGGCGGCGGTGGTCAGGCTGCCGGCCAGCACCAGCATGGCACCGGGCAGCCTCAGCCGCGGCATCAGCAGCGCGCCGCTGACAGCACCGGCACCGATCGCCGCCAGCAGGATGCCATAGGTGGTGGCATCGGCATTCAGCCGCTCCCGCGCGATCAATGGCAGCAGCGCCCAATAGGCTGATCCGAACAGGAAGAAGGTGGCGGCGCGCAGCAGCACCCGCTTCAGATCGGCCGATCCGGCAGCATAGCGCAGCCCGGCGCGCATCGCCGGCAGAAAGGCCTCAGGCGGCAGATCGGCGGGGGCGGGCATCCGGCGCCACCAGACGAACACCGCGATCACCACCAGATAGGACAGGGCATCGAACAGATAGGCAGCGGCAACCCCGGCCGTGGCGACGATCAGCCCGCCCAGCGCCGGGCCGATGGCGCGCGACACATTGATGCCCAGCGAATTCAGCGCCACCGCCGGCCGCAGCTCCGCCTTGCCGACGATTTCGGGAATGATCGCCTGAAAGGCCGGCCCGGCCAGGGCGGCGCCGGCGCCGGCAACCAGGATCAGCGCCAGCAGCAGCCAGGGTGTCATCAGCCCCAGATGCGCCGTGGTGGTCAGGGCCAGCGCCACCAGCAGCAGCCCGGCCTGCACGCCGATCAGCAGCCGGCGCCGGTCGACGATGTCGGCGAGCGCGCCGGCCGGCAGCGACAGCAGGAATACCGGCAGCGTCGTCGCCGCCTGCACCATCGACACCAGCAGCGGCGAGGGCGACAGCTCGGTCATCAGCCAGCCGGATGCCACATCGCGCACCCAGGTTCCGGTGTTCGACACCAGCACCGCCAGCCAGATGAACAGGAACACCCGGTTGCGGAACGGCGCCCAGGCGCTGACGGGGGCGGGATCGGGGGCGGTGGATGTGGTCATGGCAATGGCTCACTTGGTCTGGAAGGGGGCCCCGTGTGGCGGTCAGACCGCCCAGCAGGAACAGCCGAACACGCCCCAGAAGCTGCGGTCATTCTCAGCCGGGGTGCGGGCGGCAAGCGCGCGTGCATGATCATGGCCATGCACGCCGCAGCCATTGGCACAGCCGCAGGCATGGGCCATGGCCGGGCTGGCGGCCGGCCCGTCAACCACGGGCCGGCGCTGATAGCCGCCGAACCGCCGGACCGGTGACCAGTCCGGCATCGCCGGCGGCAGGTCGGGGGCAAGCGGCGCGAAGTCATCGCTGGCATGCACCACCCGGCCACCAAGCAGGGTCAGCACGCTTTCGGTGTCTTGCAGCGCGTCGTCGGGCGCGGTCATGATGTCGCGATCCAGCACCGCCAGATCGGCAAGCTGGCCGGGCGTGATCCGGCCCTTCTTGCCCTCTTCGGTCGAAAACCAGGTATTGCCGGCGGTCCACAGATGCAGCGCCTCGTGCCGGTCCAGCCGGTTGGCCCGCGGATAAAGCTGCAAGCCGCCCAGGGTGCGCCCGGTCACCAGCCAGGCGAACGACACCCATGGATTATAGGAGGCCACCCGCGTCGCATCGGTGCCGGCCCCCACCGGCACGCCGGCTTCCAGCATCCGCCGCACCGGCGGGGTCCGCTCGGCCGCCGCGTGGCCATAGCGGTCGACGAAATCCTCGCCCTGGAACATCATCCGGTGCTGAACCGCAATGCCGCCACCCAGCGCCGCGACCCGGTCGATATTGCGGTCGCTGATCGTCTCGCAATGATCCAGCATCCAGTGCAGGCCATCGATCGGCATCTCGCAGTTCACCGCCTCGAAGGCGTCCAGCGCGCGGGTGATGGTCTCGTCATAGGTGGCATGCAGCCGCCAGGGCCAGCGGTTCTCCACCAGCACCCGCACCACGTCTTCAAGCTCGGTTTCCATGGATGGGGCTAAGTCCGGGCGCGGCTCGCGGAAATCCTCGAAATCGGCCGCCGAGAACACCAGCATCTCACCGGCGCCATTATGGCGCAGGCTGTCATCTCCCTCGCCGGGCCGGATCATCCCGCCCCAGCGCACAAAATCCTCGACCTCGCCGCCCGGCTTCTGGGTGAACAGGTTATAGGCGATGCGCAAGGTCAGCAGCCCCTCGGCATGAAGCTGGCGGATGATCGCATAGTCATCGGGATAGTTCTGGAACCCGCCGCCGGCATCGATCACGCCGGTGACCCCCAGCCGGTTCATCTCCCGCATGAAATGGCGGGTGGAATTCGCCTGATACTCCGGCGGCAGCGGCGGTCCCTTGGCCAGGGTCGCATACAGGATCATAGCGTTCGGCCGGGCCAGCAGCAGCCCTGTCGGCTCGCCGCGCGCATCGCGCTGGATCTCGCCGCCGGGCGGATTGGGGGTGTCTTTCGTATAGCCCACCACCCGCAGTGCTGCGCGGTTCAGCAGCGCGCGGTCATACAGATGCAGGATGAACACCGGGGTGTCGGGAGCGACCGCGTTCAACTCGTCCAGGGTCGGCAGACGCTTTTCGGCAAACTGGTGCAGGGTGAAGCCACCCACCACCCGCACCCATTGCGGCGCCGGGGTGTTGTCGACCTGCCGCTTCAGCATCGCCATCGCATCGGCCAGCGAGCGCACGCCGTCCCAGCGCAGTTCCAGATTATAGTTCAACCCGCCGCGAATGATGTGCATGTGACTGTCGATCAGCCCCGGCACCACCCGCCGCCCGCCCAGATCCAGAACCCGGGTATCCGCGCCGGCGCTGGCCATGATCGGCCCGGCATCGCCCACGGCGCTGAACCGGCCATCGGTGATCGCCACCGCCTCCGGGTCCGGCATCGACGGGTCCATGGTGGTGAAGCGGCCATGGGTGAGGATCAGGTCCGGGGCTGTGGTGCCGGTCATGGCGGATCTCCTGATGGATGCGGGCAGGGCGGGCGCGAGGGTCGGTCAGCCGCGAGGGTCGGGGTCGCAGGGCGGAGGTGTCGTGGCGCTGGTCGGGCCACCCGACGTGGTGCGGGCCTGCCGGGGCAGGCCCGGTGACGCGGGGGGGCGGGACGGTTCGGATCAGGCGGCGGCGACCGGGTCCAGGGTCGGCCCGTGGGTCACGCGCTCGGGCGCGCCATGAACCATGGTGTAGGCATAATCGACACCCATGCCATAGGCGCCGGAATGCTCGCGCACGATATCCATCACCGCGTCGTAGCTGTCCTTGCGCGCCCAGTCGCGCTGCCATTCCAGCATCACCTGCTGCCAGGTGACCGGCACCACACCGACCTGGATCATCCGCTGCATGGCATAGTCATGGGCGGTCTTGCTGGTGCCGCCCGAGGCATCCTCGACCATATAGATCTCGTAGCCGCCTTCCAGCATCGCCGACAGCGCGAACGAGTTGTTGCAGACCTCCGTCCACAGGCCCGACACCACCACCTTCTTCCGGCCATTGGCGGCCAGCGCGTCGCGCACCTTCTGGTCGTCCCAGGAATTCATCGAGGTCCGCTCAAGGATCGGAGCCTCGGGAAACACGCCCAGCAGTTCCGGATAGGTGTGGCCCGAAAAGCCCAGGGTCTCGACCGTCGTGATCGTGGTGGGGATGGCGAACACCTTCGCGGCCTTGGCGAGCGCCACGACGTTGTTCTTCAGCACCTGACGATCGATCGACTGCACGCCGAAGGCCATCTGCGGCTGCTGGTCGATGAAGATGATCTGGCAGTTATGGGGGGTGAGCAGTTCCAGCTTGCTGTCGGTCATGATCCTGGTCCCGGGATATCGATGATGATGGAAGACGTCGGGCGTCGAGACAGACGGCTCAGCCGCGCAGGAAGGCGAGCATGTCCTGGTTCAACTGATCGCTGTGGGTGTTGGTCAGGCCGTGGGGGGCGCCGGGATAGACCGTCAGCTCGGCATGCGGCACCAGGCGCTTCGAGGCGCGGCCAGCGGCATCGATCGGCACGATCTGGTCGTCATCGCCATGGACGATCAGGGTCGGCTTGTCGAATTTCGCCAGATCCTGGGTGAAGTCGGTTTCCGAGAAGGCCTTGATCGAGTCGAAGGTGTTCTTGTGACCGCCGGTCATGCCCTGGAACCAGAAGGCATCGATCATGCCCTGCGACGGCGTGGCACCCGGCCGGTTGAAGCCGAAGAACGGGCCTGAGGCGATGTCCTGATACAGCTTGGAGCGGTCGGCGAGGCTGGCGGCGCGGATGCCGTCGAACACCTCGATCGGCAGACCACCGGGATTGGCGTCGGTCTTCAGCATCAGCGGCGGCACCGCCGAAATCAGCCCCAGCCGCGCCACCCGGCCGGTACCGTGGCGGCCGACATAGCGGGTGATCTCGCCGCCGCCGGTTGAGAAGCCGAACAGCGACACATCATGCAGGTCCAGGGCCTGGATCAGTTGCGCCAGATCATCGGCGTAGTGATCCATGTCATTGCCGTCCCAGGGCTGGCTCGACCGGCCATGACCGCGACGGTCATGGGTGATCACCCGGAAGCCGTTATCGGCCAGGAACAGCGCCTGGATCTCCCAACTGTCGACGTTCAGCGGCCAGCCATGGCTGAGAATGACCACCGGCCCGTCCTTCGGCCCCCAATCCTTGTAATACAGCTCGACATTGTCGCGGGTGATGATGCTGGGCATGACATGGGTCTCCCTGGACTGAAGGTCGCACCGGCCCCGTCACCGCCAGACCTGATCCGGCCGGGTGGGGCATAGCGGCGTGGTGATCAATAGGAAAAGTCCAGATCACACAAGTCATGGCCATGTCATATGACCATTCCGACCCGGACGGACTTGAAGATCTGTTCGACATCACGGCAGGAAGATGTCTGTCACATCCGTGTCATCTGCATCCTGCCCGGTCTGTCCTCGTCCTGTGTCTTCAGAATACCGCCGGGTTAAAAAACTGCAAATTGCGTTACTGCAAAAGGATGTTTGCAGAAATGCGGGTGGTGGTGGCACGAACGCAAATGGACCGTAACGCCGGTCAGGGCGTTACGGTCCATCGGGCATGGACAACTGCCGGATCAGAGCAGATGTCGGTACTGCACGAAGCCTGAGCGGCTGGCGATGCGGTCATACAGCTTCATCGCATCGGTGTTGGTCTCGTGGGTCAGCCAGTGGACACGCGAGCAGCCGGCGGCGCGGGCGATGTCATAGACATGGGTGATCAGCCGGCGGCCGATGCCGGCGCCGCGGATGGACGGGTCGACGAACAGATCCTGGAGATAGCAGTAATCGCCGGTCGTCCAGCATGAGCGGTGGCGGACATGGTGGACCATGCCCAGCGCCTCGTTGCCCCGCCAGGCAAGCGCGCCGCCCATCGGCTCGGCCGGGTCAAGCATCCGCGTCCAGGTCACCGCCGAGACCGCGTCGGGGATGTCGACCTTGTAGAAGGCCTGATAGCCGCGCCACAGCGGCAGCCAGGCGTCGTGGTCGGCGGCGGTGAACGGCCGGATGGTGATGGTGGTGTTGAGACTGTCGGTCATGATGCGGGTCCAGATGTCGGAGGCGGGGAGGCAGGGGCCGGGATGGAAGCAGGGGCAGGGCGTGGTGCAGGCCTTGGCCCGGCGGTCGAGCCCAGCGCGCACAGCGCCGCGATGAAGATGAGAGCGAAGCCTGCGAGATCGGCCGCGGTCGGCCGTTCGCCCAGCAGAAGCACCGAGGCCAGCACCCCCACCACCGGCACCAGCAGCGTGCCGAGGCCGGCTGTGGCGGCCGGCAGCCGTGCCACGGTCTGGAACCACAGCAGATAGGCCAGCGCGCTGCCGATCAGGGTGTTATAGGCCAGCCCGATCGCCGGGATCAGGTGCAGGCCCTGGCCGATGCGGGCGCCGTCGATCAGGAAACCGATGGTCACCGCCACGGTGCCGGCGGCAAGCTGCCAGGCGGTGATCGCCAGCGGATGGCCATGGATGCGGGCGCGTTTCAGCCACACCGTGCCCGCCGCCCAGCTCACCGCCGAGCCCAGCGCGAACAGCACGCCCGCCGGCATCCCCTGATCCCACAGCGGCCACAGCAGCACGCCAAGCCCCGCCATGCCCAGAAGCAGGGCGGCACCCCGCCACCGGTCCAGCCGTTCCCCCAGCACGAGGCGGGCAAACAGTGTCGCCCAGATCGGCATGGTATAGGCACAGATCGCCGTGCGGCTGGTCGAGGTGCCAAGCTGCGCGAAGGCCGCCAGGATGCCGAAGCCGCCGGTGCTGAGCAGCCCCGCCACCATCAGGTGATATCGTGGCCGGCCCTTCTCGATATGAAGGCTGATCCCGCCCGCGCGGGCCACCGCCATCAGAATGACGGTCGCACAGCCGAACGACACCACCCGCAGCGCCCAGGGCGACAGATCCTGAAGCGCCGCCCGGCCCGCCGGCCAGTTCAGCCCCCAGATCACTGCCACCAGCAGCAGCGAGGCGCGGGCGGCCAGATCGCCGCGATGGTGGCTGCCGGCGGAAGCAAGGCCGGTCATCAGAAGCGCAGCCGCTGATGCTGGCGGCCGGTCTCGTCGAAGTTCTCCGGCCGCAGCCATGCCTGATAGCCGGCCTTCAGCCGCGGCCATTCGCCATCGGTGATCGAGAACCATGCCGTGTCGCGGTTCTGGCCCTTCACCACCATGTGCTGGCGGAAGATGCCCTCGAAGCTGAAGCCGAAGCGTTCCGCCGCGCGGCGCGAGGGGGCATTCTCCGCGTTGCATTTCCATTCGAACCGGCGATAGCCGCTGGCGAAGGCCAGATCGGCGAACAGGAACAGCGCCTCGGTCGCCACCCGGGTGCGGGCGATCGCCGGCCCCCAAAGGATGCTGCCGATCTCGATCACCCCATGGGTGGTGTCGATGCGCATCAGGGCCTGGCGGCCCTCGGCGCGGCCGGTCGCCTTGTCGATCACCGCGAAGAACAGCGGATCACGACCGGCCGCCGCCTTGTCGAACCAGGCGCCGAACGCGGCTTCATCGTCCGGCGGCGTCTCGAACAGCCAGCGGAAACGGTCGTCGGCGCCGGGTGCCGCCGATGCCTGGAACAGCGCGCGGGCATGGGCCGTGGCATCGAACGGCTCCAGCCGGGTATAGCGGCCATCCAGGGCCGCGCGCGGCGGCGGCGGCGCGCCGGCCCAGGCGGTGAGATCGGAAGATGGTGTGATGGTCATGGGCGTATGTCCTGCGGGTCTGCGGCACGATGGCTGGTGCTTGTCATTTGCGCGCCCGACAGGTCTGATGTAAACGTCCAGTTTCAGGATTATGACCAGACCGGTTTGACAGGGACATCATGCACCCGGCCCCGACATGGCTGATGCCCGACCGCGCGGCCGGGGATCTGGAAGGCCAGATCTATCGTGGCCTGCGCGACCGCATCCTGTCGGGCCAGATGGCGGCGGCGCAGCGCCTGCCGTCGACCCGCGCCATGGCCATGGCGCTGGGGGTGGCGCGATCGACCGTGGTTCATGCCTATGACCGGCTGAAGGCCGAAGGCTATCTGGATGGCCGGCCCGGATCGGCGACCGTGGTCGCGGCAATCGCACCGGCACCAGCGCCACGCCGGGCGCCGGTGCCGGTGGCCGTTGGCGCCGGCAGCGAGGCACCGCCCCGGCTCTATGCCCCCGGCATGCCGGATCTGGCCAGTTTCCCGCATGCCGACTGGGCCGCCTGCCTGAAGGCCGGCGCGCGGTCGTTCCGCACCAGCGATCTGGGCTATGCCGAAACCACCGGCCTCGCGGCGCTACGGCAGGCGATCATCGACCATGTCAGTGTGACACGCGGTGTGTCGGCGACCGCCGATCAGGTTCTGATCCTGCCCTCGACCCGCGCCGCGATCGATCTTCTGGCCACGGTTCTGCTGACCGGCCGGGGTGCCGGCCGCGAGGATGTCGTCTGGCTGGAAGAGCCGGGCTATCCCGCCGCCCGGGCGGTGTTCGCCGCCGCCGGCGCGCGGCTGGCGCCGGTGCCCTGCGATGCCGCCGGGATCGATGTCGCCGCCGCCATCGCCGTCGGCCAGCCGGCCCCGCGGATCATCTACACCACGCCCTCGCATCAATACCCGACCGGGGTGACGATGACGCTGCCACGCAGGCTGGCACTGCTGGAGGTGGCACGTTCGGCCGGCGCGATCGTGATCGAGGATGATTACGACAGCGAGTTCCATTATGGCGCCCATCCCATCGCCGCTCTTCAGGGCATCGACCGGTCGGATGTCGTGGTTTATCTGGGCACCTTCTCGAAGACCCTCGCCCCCGGATTACGGGTCGCCTACATGATCGTGCCGCAACGCCTGTGGGGCCCGGTCTCCACCGCCTTCCGGCGGCGGGGGGCGGCGGTGTCGGGCCATATCCAGGCGGGCCTTGCCCGGTTCATGCGCGATGGCCGGCTGCGCGCCCATCTGCGCCGCATGACGCCGGTTTATGGCGCGCGCATGCGGGCAACGGCCGACGCCCTGCGCCGCCATTGCGGGCCGGTGCTCGATCTTGGCGATGGGAATGACGGCCTGCAACTTGCCACCTGGTTTCGCGATCCCGCCTGCCCGGATATCGCCATCGCCGGCCGGCTGGCGGCACAGGGCTTCGGCATGCAGCCGATGTCGGGCTTCTTTCTGGGGCCGCCGCGCCCCGGGCTGCTGTTCGGGATCGCCGCCGTCGACCCTGCCCGCATCGATGCCGATGCCGCGCGGATCATGGGCTGCTGCGGCCCTCGATGAACGACCGCCGCCTGGCCAGCATGGTGGCGCAGTAATCCAGGAAGGTGTGCACCCGGCCGGATTTGCGCAGGTCCGGATGGGTCAACAGCCACAGCGCATCGGCCAGCGCCGGATCGGCCGGGCCGATGCGGACCAGATCGGCGATCATGTCGCCGGCCATGCAGGGCAGATAGCCGATCGCCACCCCGGCCGAAATCGCCGCCGCCATGCCCTGCACCGAATTGGTCCGGAACACGATCCGCTCGGGCGGCACGGTCGTGTCGATGAGCCGAGTGACCTTCAGTCCGGCCAGTTCGTCGCAGAAGGATGCCCACATTTGATCGGCCAGACGGTCGGGGCCAGGGCGGGCGGGGCCAGGGCGGTCGGGGCCAGGGCGGGCGGGATCAGGGCGGGCGGGATCAGGGCGGCCATCGGCGAAATCGCTCCGCCGGCCATAGGGTGCCCAGCCGATGTCGGCGATGCGCCGGCCGACCATGGTCTCAGGGGGGGTGTCGGTGGCGCGCACCGCGATGTCGGTTTCACCACGCGCCAGGTTCAGCGCGTCATTGCCGATCACCATCTCGATCCGCACCGCCGGATGCAGGCGGGTGAAGCCGGCGATCACCGGCATCAGCAGGAAGGTGGCGAGGGAGTCGCTGGTGGCGATGCGCAATTCGCCGGCCAGTTCCTGATCCAGCCCCGCGAGCCTGCGGGTGACGGCGACGATGTCGATTTCCAGCCGCTGGGCCAGGGCCACCACCTCGGCGCCGACCGGGGTTGCGACATAGCCCTGGCGGCGACGCTCGAACAGCGACAGCTCAAGCAGTTTCTCGATTTCGCCCAGCCGCCTGAACACGGTCGAGGCATTCACCCCGATCTGCGCCGCCGCCGCCGACAGGCTGCCCTGTTCGCCGATCGCCTTCACCACCCGCAGATCGTCCCAGCACAGCTTCTTCAGCGGATCGTTCATGTACAAGGCCCCTTCGCCCGGCGGCCGGCGGCCTGACCGATCATGGTTTCCGCCGGCATGATCGCCCATGGCCGGCGCCGATGTCATCGCGATTTGGCCGGCGCCCGATCCACGGCCGGGGCCGCACCCGACCGGCCGGCCGATTTTCTTTGGGTTTTCCCCCGGAATTTCATACATCTACCCCAGATCCTGATCCACCACCCAAGGCCCGGCAGAACCCGCCAGCGGAGACGAGATGAGCCAGCGCACCGCCACGGTCACGCGCAACACACGCGAGACGCAGATTTCAGTGACCGTCGACCTCGACGGCCAAGGCCGTTATGACGTGAAGACCGGCATCGGATTCCTCGATCACATGCTGGACCAGCTCTCGCGTCACAGCCTGATCGATCTGACCGTGCGTGCCGAAGGCGACCTGCATATCGATTTCCACCACACCACCGAGGATAGCGGCATCGCGATCGGCGAGGCGGTGGCCAAGGCGCTGGGCGACCGGCGCGGCATCACCCGCTATGCCCATGCTTATATCCCGATGGACGAGACCCTGACCCGGGTATCGCTCGACCTGTCCAACCGGCCCTATCTGATCTGGAAGGTGAATTTCACCCGCGACAAGCTGGGGGAGATGGACACCGAGCTGTTCAAGGAATGGTTCCAGGCCTTCGCCCAGGCCGCCGGCGTCACGCTGCACGTTGAAAACCTCTACGGCGAGAACAATCACCACATCGTCGAGTCGTGCTATAAGGGCCTGGCCCGGGCGTTGCGGCAGGCGATCGAGATCGATCCGCGCGCCGCCGGCGCCGTGCCATCGACCAAGGGCGTTCTGGGCGGATCGCTCTGATCGCCCGACCGCCATAGCCCCCGCCACAACCTTCTGCCATCATCACCATCCGGTTCCGGAGCCCATGCGCATCTATTCGGTTCACGTGCCCCCGCTGATCAGCCCCGTCGACCGCGCCCGGGTCGTGGCCGAGGGGTTTTCGTGGGCGGGGTTCGTGCTGGGGGTGCTGTTCGCGCTTTGGCACCGGCAATGGCTGGCCGCCGTGGTGCTGGTGGTGGCCGGCGTGGTGGTCTCGGCGGCGCTGGGCCTCGCCGGCGCCGGCGAGGTCGCGATCACCATCGCCAATCTCGCGGTCAGCGCGGTCTATGGCGTGGTCGCCAACGATCTGCGCCGCCGCCGCTATGCAAGGCTTGGCTGGCGCGAGATCAGCCCGATCGCGGCGGCCGATGGCGACGAGGCCTTGTACCGGGCGGCGATGCTGTATCAGCCGGCGGCCCCCGCTCAGCGACCGATGCACGGCTTCGGCCATGCCGGCAGCCATCTTGGCGGTCTCAACGCTTCTTGAGCCCGCCATCTGAAACCGGCCCCCGCCCTGCTTCCTGATCCGCACGTGAAGGCACCCATGAACATCGTCGTCATCGATTACGGCTCAGGCAATCTGCGCTCCGCCGCCAAGGCCTTCGACCATGGCGCGCGCGAGGCGGGCGTCGCCGCCACTGTCGTGGTCAGCTCCGATCCCGACCAGATCATGCGCGCCGACCGGCTGGTGCTGCCGGGGCAGGGCGCCTTCGCCGATTGCCGCGCCGGGCTGGACCAGATCGACGGGTTGGCCGAGGCGCTGGAGGTGGCGGTGCGCCGCAAGGGCACGCCGTTCTTCGGCATCTGTGTCGGCATGCAGTTGCTTGCCACCAACGGCTTCGAGCATCGCGTCACCGAGGGGCTGGACTGGATCGGCGGCCGGGTCGAGGCGCTGACCCCATCGGACCCGGCGCTGAAGATCCCGCATATGGGCTGGAACGGGTTGGACTTCACCCCCGGCTGCCATCCTGTGCTGGCGGGCATCAATCCGGGCGCCCATGTCTATTTCGTCCATTCCTATGCCATGCAGGTCGATGAGCCGCGCGATCTGCTGGCGACGGCCGATTATGGCGGCCCGGTGACAGCGATCATCGGCCGCGACAACATCATCGGCACCCAGTTCCACCCTGAGAAGAGCCAGCATGTCGGCCAGGCGCTGATCGGCGGCTTCCTGCGCTGGATGCCCTGAGCGCCCGTCTCCCGCCCCCGCACCGCCCTATCGCCGACACCGACCACCGACACACCGACACCGCGTCATACCAGTCGAGGACCGCTGCCCCGTGATCATCTATCCCGCCATCGATTTGAAGGACGGCGCCTGCGTGCGTCTGGTGCAGGGCGACATGGACCGCGCCACGGTGTTCGCCGACGACCCGGCGGCCCAGGCCGCGCGCTTCCAGGCCCAGGGCTTCACCTGGCTGCATGTGGTGGACCTGAACGGCGCCTTCGCCGGCCGGCCGGTCAATGGTGCGGCGGTCGACGCGATCATCAAGGCGGTGGATATGCCGGTGCAGCTCGGCGGCGGCATCCGCGATCTGGCGACGGTTGAAAGCTGGCTGGGCCGTGGCCTGTCGCGGGTGATTCTGGGCACGATCGCGGTGCGCGATCCGGCGCTGGTGCGCGAAGCCTGCCGGCTGTTTCCGGGCAAGGTGGCGGTGGGCATCGATGCCCGCGACGGCATGGTGGCGGTGGAAGGCTGGGCGGAGACCTCGACCATGAGCGCCGCCGATCTGGCGTTGGCCTTCGAAGATGCCGGCGCCGCCGCGATCATCTATACCGATATCGGCCGCGACGGCACCCTGGAAGGCCATGATGCCGAACAGACCGCCCGTCTGGCCGACCGCCTGACCACGCCGGTCATCGCCAGCGGCGGCGTTGCCGCCATCGACGATATCCGGGCGCTGAAGGCGGTGGAGGCACGCGGTGTCGCCGGCGTCGTCACCGGCCGCGCGCTCTATGACGGCCGGCTCGATCCGGCCGAGGCGCTGGCGGTCGCGGCCGGCGCCTGATCCACCCCCCCCCACCTCCGCATCACCGCACCTCCGCATCACCGCACCCACGCATCATCTTCCAGCCAGCGGACGCCCCGGACATGTTGAAGACCCGCATCATCCCCTGCCTGGACGTCAAGGACGGCCGCGTGGTCAAGGGCGTCAATTTCATCGGGCTGCGCGATGCCGGCGATCCGGTGGAGCAGGCGCGGGCTTATGATGCCGCCGGCGCGGATGAGTTGACCTTCCTCGACATCACCGCCTCGCATGAAAATCGCGGCACGATCCTGGATGTGGTGGCACGCACCGCCGAGCACTGCTTCATGCCGCTGACCGTGGGTGGTGGCGTCCGGGCGGTGGAGGACATCCGCGCGCTGCTGCTGGCGGGGGCCGACAAAGTGTCGATCAACTCCGCCGCGGTCAGCCGGCCGGAACTGGTGGCGGAGGCCGCCGGCAAGTTCGGCAGCCAGTGCATCGTGGTCGCGATCGACGCCAAACTGGGCGAGAGCGGCCGGTTCGAGGTCTTCACCCATGGCGGCCGCAAGCCCACCGGCATCGATGCGGTCGACTGGGCGATGCGGATGGCGGAACTTGGCGCCGGTGAATTGCTTGTCACCTCTATGGACCGCGACGGCACCCGCGCCGGCTTCGACCTGCCGCTGACCCGGGCCATGGCCGATGCGGTGACGGTGCCGGTGATCGCCAGCGGCGGCGTCGGCACGCTCGACCATCTGGTCGACGGCGTCCGGCTTGGTCATGCCTCGGCGGTGCTGGCGGCCTCGATCTTCCATTTCGGCCAGCACAGCATCGCCGAGGCCAAGGCCCATATGGCCGCCGCCGGCATCCCGGTGCGGATGCCCGGCCAGTGACGCGCCCCGCCGCCTTGTCCGCTTTATTCGAGGTATAATGCCGATGTGCGCCAGCCATGAGACAGACATGATGGACCCCCGCACCGGTGCCGCCGGTGGCATCGGCCGGTATGATGCGGTGCTCGCCCGGATCGCCTTCAACGCCGATGGTCTGGTGCCGGCGATCGCGCAGGATGAAGCCAGTGGCCAGATCCTGATGATGGCCTGGATGAATGCCGAAGCGGTGATCGAGACATTGGAGACCCGGCGCGGCGTCTATTGGTCCCGCTCACGCAACCGGATCTGGCGCAAGGGCGAAAGTTCCGGCCAGATGCAGCAATTGAAGGCGTTTCGCATCGATTGCGATGGCGATACTGTGCTGTTGCTGGTCGACCAGCAGGGTGTGGCCTGCCACACCGGCCGACGCAGTTGTTTCTATGACGAGGTGAACCCGGAGACCGGCGCCATCACCACCATCATGACCCCAGAGATCGACCCGGAGACGCTTTATGGCCGCTGACACCACGAAAACCGTCCAGACCCCGGCCAGCAGCACCGGTTTCAACGCCGCCGGCCAGACCGATTGGGAGGTTCTGGAACGGCTGGTGACCACCATCCGGTCGCGCAAGGGCGCCGACCCGTCATCCTCCTATGTCGCCAAGCTGCTGGGCAAGGGCCGGCTGAAGATGGCGCAGAAGGTGGGTGAGGAAGCGGTCGAGGTGGCCATCGCCGCCGTCGCCCAGGACAAGGCGGCGCTGGTCGATGAAAGCGCCGATCTGCTGTTTCACCTGATGGTGCTGTGGGCCGATGCCGGGCTGGACCCGGCCGATGTGATGGCGACCCTGGCGCGGCGCGAGGGCCGGTCGGGCATCGAGGAAAAGAAGAACCGCAAGGGCTGATGGCACCGCTGCGCCGCGCATGCGAATGGTTGACGCGGCGGGCAGGGCGCTGGAACATGGCGTCCGCCCTTCGTTCTTCATGCAAACCTCGTCTTTCGCGCAGACCCGGCAGCCGGAGCCAGCCCGCCATGGCCTATGACCAGACCAATATCTTCGCCCGCATCCTGCGCGGCGAGTTGCCCTGCGATACGGTCTATGAGGACGAGCATGTGCTCGCCTTCAACGACATCCGGCCGCTGGCGCCGGTGCATGTGCTGGTGATCCCCAAGGGCCCCTATACCTCACTGGACGATTTCACTGCCAATGCGACGCCTGAGGTGGTGGGCCACTACTTCAAGGTGGTGGGCGAGATCGCTCGCAAGGCCGGCGTGGCCGAAACCGGCTATCGCATCCTGTCGAATATCGGCGGCCACGGTCATCAGGAAGTGCCGCATCTGCATGTCCATGTGCTGGGTGGCCGGCCGCTTGGCCGGATGCTGCCCGACGCCCGTGGCTGACGGCGCAGGCGCGCCGAAGCGGTCGGCTCAGGCTGCCACTTAATCCATATTGCCTGCCGCTTAATCCATATTGACCAGCGGCGCGGGGGCGCTGATTCTGGCCGCGATCTTGGCCCCTCAGAGAAGCACGCCCATGCGCCGCAGCCTTGCCCACGTCCTCGGATCGCGAGGATGGGAATATTTCATCATCGCCGTCATCGTCCTGAACGCCATCACGATGGGGCTGGAAACCGATGCCGGCCTGCGCGCCGCGATCGGCGGCACGCTGGCGGTCATCGACCGGATCATTCTGGCGATCTTCGTGGTCGAAATCGCCCTCAGGCTGTTTGCCCACGGCTTCCGGTTCTTCCGCGACCCGTGGAGCCTGTTCGATTTCGCGATCGTGGCGATTTCGCTGATGCCGGCCAGCGGCCCATTCCAGGTGCTGCGCTCGCTGCGCATCCTGCGGGTGCTCAGGCTGATCTCGGTGGTGCCGTCGCTGCGCCGGGTGGTCGGCGGGCTGGTCGCGGCCCTGCCGGGCATGGCGTCGATCGTGGTTCTGCTGGTGCTGATGTTCTATGTCTTCGCGGTGATGGCGACCGGGCTTTATGGCGCCAGCTTCCCCGACTGGTTCGGCACGCTTGGCGCCTCCACCTATACGCTGTTCCAGGTGATGACCCTGGAAAGCTGGTCGATGGGCATCGTGCGGCCGGTGATGGAGGCCCATCCGCTGGCCTGGACCTTCTTCGTGCCCTTCATCCTGTGCAGCACCTATGCGGTGCTCAACCTGTTCATCGGCGTGATCGTCTCGGCGATGCAGGAACAGCATCAGGCGGCGGTCGATGCCGAACGCGTGGTGCCCGAAATGGATACCGCCGCCCTGGTGGCCGAGGTCCGCGCCCTGCGCAGCGAAATCGCCGAACTGAAGACCGCGATCACACCACCGGCCGCCTGATCGGCATCCGCCGCCCGGTCAGTCGCGCTTCTTGGGCGGCCGGCCCCGGCGGCGGCGCGGCGGCAGCGGCGGGCCGCTGCCCTCGGGCGGCAGGTTCAGGCCCTGGAAGGCGTCGGCGATGTTGCGGATGGCGGTGGCCAGCGCCCGCCGCCGCGCCGGATCGCTGATCCGGGCATAGGCGACCAGCAGATCCTGAAGCTGGCGATCCTCGACCGGCGACACCACCGGAAACGGCGTCGGCGCCTCGGCGGCATGAGGTTGCGACATCCAGTTGTCCAGCCGGGCGCCGGTGGGCAGGCCTTCGAAGAAATACGACACCGGCACCCGCAGGAAGCGCGCGGCCATAAACAGCCGCCCTGCGCTGATCCGGTTCATGCCGCGTTCATATTTCTGGATCTGCTGGAAGGTCAGGCCCAGCGCCTCGCCAAGCTGGTGCTGGCTGATCTCGCGCATCTGGCGCAGTGCCAGGATACGGGTGCCGACATGGGCATCGATCGCCTGGGCGCTGACCACCCGCGGGTCGCTGCCGCCAGCGTCGTCATCGGCTGGCGGCCAGTCGGGCACGCCGCCTTCGGCGACCAGTTCCCCGGCAGCATCCGGCATCGCTGTCGTCTCCTCTGATTGCACCATGTCCGGTTGCCGCCTGCGACCTTTTGACGGGGCCTTGTGGTCTGGGGCGTCGTTCTGGTCGTTGTCTGTCATCGGAAGCGGTCCGTTGGTCACTGGTGATGATGGGGAAGACGGGGCCGGTTTCCGCCCCCATCGGAGGGTGGCACACGCATGCCTGCGGCCAGCCGTGGCGGGCGGCGATAGGCAAGCGCCTCACCCAGCTGCGCCCGCCCTATGGTGTCACGGCCGGCAAGATCGGCGATGGTCAGCGCCACCCGCAACACCCGGGTCATGCCTCTTGCCGACAGACGCAGGCGGTCGGCCGCCGTCAGCATCAGGGCTCGGGCGTCCGGTTCCAGCACCGCGGCCCGGTCCAGCGCCACGCCGTCGAGTTCGGCATTGCACAATGGCCGGCGCAGATGCGCCGGCATCTCGGGCGTGGCCACCAGCGCGTGATTGCGGGCATTGGCGCGGGCGCGGGCGGCCAGTACCCGTTCGCGCACCGGGGCACTGGCCTCACCCGGCCCCTGGGTCAGGATCGCCGCCGGCGGGGTCGGCGCCAGTTCGATGGTCATGTCGAACCGGTCCAGCAGCGGCCCGGACAGCCGGGTCTGGTAATCGGCGGCACAGCGCGGCGCGCGCGGGCAGGCGAGCGCCGGGTCGGCGACATGGCCGCAGCGGCACGGGTTCATCGCCGCGATCACCTGCACCTGCGCTGGATAGGACACATGCAGTGCCGCCCGCGACACCACCGCCTCGCCCTGCTCGATCGGCTGGCGCAGGGCTTCCAGGGTGGCGCGCTGAAACTCGGGCAGTTCGTCCAGGAACAGCACACCGCCATGCGCCAGACTGATCTCGCCGGGGCGCGCCCGGTTGCCGCCGCCGACGAGAGCGGCGGCCGATGCCGAATGATGCGGGTCGCGGAACGGCCGGCGGATACGCGGGCGGATCGCACCACGCCCGGCGACACTTTCGATCAGGCACAGATCCAGCGATTCCGGCGGTGACAACGGCGGCAGCAGGCCGGGCAGCCGCCTCGCCAGCATCGATTTGCCGGCAC
Source organism: Tistrella bauzanensis (assembly GCF_014636235.1). NCBI lineage: Bacteria > Pseudomonadati > Pseudomonadota > Alphaproteobacteria > Geminicoccales > Geminicoccaceae > Tistrella > Tistrella bauzanensis. The sequence goes on along the minus strand of NZ_BMDZ01000035.1, from coordinate 31,175 downwards.
CGGGCGGCCCGATCATCAGCAGATTGTGCCGGCCGGCCGCCACCACCTCCAGCGCCCGCCGGGCCAGAGGCTGGCCGCGGATATCGGCCAGATCCGGCGCCGGCGGATCGTCGTCCAGCCGGGGTTCGGCCGGCACCGGCAGGGTGCTGCGGCCCGACAGATGGCCCAGAAGCCCCAGCAGATCGGCCGCGGCCACCACCGCATGGCGATCGCCGGCCCAGGCCGCTTCATCGGCATTCGCCGCCGGGCAGATGATCCGCCGGCCGGTTTCGGCGGCCATCACCGCCGCCGGCAGCACGCCCGCCACCGGTGCCAGCGCGCCATCCAGCGACAATTCACCCAGCGCCAGATGGCCGTCGAGCGCGCCGGCCGGCAGGGCACCGATGCCCAGCATCAGGGCCAACGCGATCGGCAGGTCGTAATGCGAGCCTTCCTTGACCAGCCCCGCCGGCGCCAGATTGACCAGGATCCGTTTGGGCGGCAGGGTCAGCCCCAACCGGCCCAGCGCCGCGCGCACCCGTTCACGCGCCTCGGTCACCGCCTTGTCGCCCAAGCCGACCACGGCAAAAGCCGGCAGGCCGGCCGAGATCGCCACCTGAACCTCGACCGGAACCGCCCGGATGCCGATCAACGCCACCGTGTCTACATGTGCCATCACGCGCCAGCCATTTCATGCGCGTGCAGGGCCCGCCGGCCGCTGCCGCCGGTGGGTTTCAACAAACGCCGGACGCACATCACATCGGCACGGCCGCGCGCACCAGCGGGCCGGCCGCTGCCGAAGCACTCAATCCACAACGCCTGCACGCAGGAAACTCCTCCGCCGCACGCCGTGGGCGTGTGGCGTGCTATCTGTGCGCCATACTGTTCTACCTGATCGTTAGTCGACCGCCATGATTTCGTCAATAATCATGGAGTTTAAATCAAGTCCTGCCCGACATTTACAGCTAAAGCGGGTTGTCAGACAAGCTTAAATACCTTGACGGGTAATCAACACGAATAAACTACCGATACGATAGTACTATGGTTAATTCGTTACCTAAAGAAGAAAGCCCAGTGTGAGTGAACAGGCTATACCGCGGATAGGCACGCAACGGTAGTTTTAGATTATCCGAAGAAACCTTAAATCGTGTATCCGCAGACGGATATCACGTCTCTTCATCAAAGATCGCCACGAAAGCGTAGAAGGCAAGGTAAAAATCACCATGTCTCTCCATCTTACCTTGAAAAACTATCCAAAATATCAATCGCTCCGGACCAAATTGCAGTCATAGCTGCCATGATCTGGCCGGTTCCCCCATAGTCAAATGATCCGGGAGTTGGGCTTTAACCATGATGTCATCCAACAGCAGATTATCTCGATTTGTGAAATATTATCCCGCCGGTCAGATTCCACCCTATGGATCTGTCAATGACTCCCGCGCCGCGGCACAGGCTGCGCCGATGCAGATGGCCGCAGAAACAAGATGGCCACAAAGGGCGGTCACGGAAGAAGACGGCGGGCGACGGCCGGGACTGAAAAGCCGTGGTCGTGCCCGGCTCAATCTTCAGCCAGCCACAACGCCGCCTTGACCTCTTTCAGAATAAAGGCCTGATGGGCTTCCAGTTCGGCCGGTGTCGGCGCATGGGGGCGGGGCGGGCGGGCGATGGTGCGGCGGCGGCCATCGGTCTGGCCGCTGGCCCGGCGGTCGGCGGCCAGATCGAAGCCGCGCTGACGGTCGCCCAGCAGGTGCAGATACACTTCCGCCAGAAGCTGGGCGTCGAGCAGCGCGCCATGCAGGTCGCGGCCGCTGTTGTCGACGCCGAACCGGCGGCACAGCGCGTCCAGGCTGGCCGGCGCGCCGGGAAACCGGATCCGGGCCATCTGCACGGTATCGATCGACCGGCTCATCGGGATCGGCGCGCGGCCCAGCCGGGTCAATTCGGCATTGATGAACCGCATGTCGAAACTGGCGTTATGCGCCACCAGCGGGCTGTCGCCGACGAAGTCGAGAAACCGGTCCGCCACCGCCGCGAACACCGGTTCGGGCTTCAGCCGCTCCCAGGTCAGGCCATGCACCGCCACCGCCGCCTCGGGCACGTCGCGTTCCGGGTTGATATAGACATGGAATTCGGCGCCGGTGCGGGCCTGATCCAGAATCTCCACGCAGCCGATCTCGACGATCCGGTCGCCGGTCGCCGGATCAAAACCGGTGGTCTCGGTGTCGAACGAAATCTCGCGCATCGGGCGGGTCTCCGGGTGAACTGGGTGGGTTGGGTGAAAGAGCGTGCGGAACGACTTGATCGAGGTCGGCCTGATCGGGGGGGCGGTGTCAGCCGCCCGGCCGCCGTCTGGCGCCGGATGGTGGCTGGATGCGCGGATGGTGCAGGCGCGGGCGCTGCCAATGGCTCTTCCACATCCGGTGCGGGCGGCCGGCCAGCCGGTCCAGGGCCAGGGTCAGGGCGCGAAAGGCATGGGCGCGGCCAAGCCCGGTCTGGATCACCGCATCGGCGCCGCGGCGCTTCTCGGCATCCGGCACCTGTTTGGCCAGGATGTCGCGGAATTTGGGCCGGGTCATCCCCGGCCGCGCCAGCACGCGGCGCGCCTGCACCCAGTTGGGGGCGCTCACCACCAGCACCGCATCGACCCGCCGGTTGCCGCCGCTTTCAAACAGCAGCGGAATGTCCAGCACCACCAGCGGCGCGCGCCGGCGGGCATGGGTTGCGATGAAATGGTGCTGGGCGTCGCGGACCAGCGGGTGAAGGATCCGCTCCAATGCCCGCAATTCCGCCTTGCGGCCGAAGACCCTGGCGCCCAGCGCCACCCGGTCGATGCGGCCATCGCGCACCGCCTCAGGGAAGCGCTCGGCCACAGGCCCGAAGCCGCGACCGCCGGGCGCCAGCAACTGATGAACCGTGGCGTCGGCATCGAAGACCGGCACTTTCAGCCGCCGCAGCATGGTCGAGGTGGTCGATTTTCCCATGCCGATCGATCCGGTCAGGCCGATGATCTGCATAAATCTCAGTCTCCGATCAGATCGGCCGCGACATGGCGGCGCAGGGCATCGTCGACCACCGGCCGCAGACCGAACCAGTGCTCGAAACCCGGCACCGCCTGATGCAGCAGCATGCCCAGCCCATCCACCGCCACCAGCCCGCGTGCTCGTGCGGCCACCAGCAGGGCTGTGTCCAGCGGATCATAGACGATATCCGACACCACCAGCCCGGGGCCGGCCATATCCAGCGCCATCTCAAGCGGCGGCTGGCCGGCCAGGCCCAGGCTGGTGGTGTTGACCAGGGTGCCGCAGCCGTCCAGCGCGTCCCCTCGCTGCCGCCAATCCACCACCACCAGCCGGCAGCCGGGCAGATGCGGCGCCAGATCGGCCGCCAGCGCCGCCGCCCGCGCCGCGCCGCGGTTGGCGATCCGGATCTCGGCGCATCCGGCGGTGGCGAGGGCATGGACCACCGCGCGCGCGGCACCACCCGCCCCCAGCACCAGCGCCGGCGCCGCCGCGTCACGGCCGGGGCCACCCGCTGCGAGCGCCGCGCCAAAACCATAGCCGTCGGTGTTATAGCCGGCGATGCCATGGGCGTCATCGAAGACCAGCGTGTTCACAGCCCCGATCGCGCGGGCGGCGGGATCGAGATGATCGACCATCGCCATCGCCAGTTGCTTGTGCGGCAGGGTCAGGTTCACACCGCGAAACCCCATCCGGGGCAGAGCATGCAGCACCGCCACCAGATCATCCGGGTTCACCGCCAGCGGCAGATAGGCGCCGTCGATCGCGTGGCGGGCCAGCCAGAAGCTATGCAGCCGGGGCGACCGCGAATGGCTGACCGGGTGGCCGATCACCCCGGCCAGCCGGGCCTTGCCGCTGATCCAGCCGGGGTGCGGCGCGGGCGGCATGTCGGGGGGCTGCGCGCTCATGTCTCGATCACCCCGCGGCCGCGCAGGAAGTCCAGCAGTTCAATCAATGGCAATCCCAGTATCGTGAAGTAATCGCCCTCGACCTTCGAGAACAACTGCGCACCCAGCCCTTCAAGCTGATAGGCCCCCACCGAGGTCAGCACATCGTCTCCGGCCCGGTCGAGATAGTGGTCGATGAACGTGGCCGAAAGCGGCCGCATGGTCAGCCGGGCACGGCCGATGGCATGCCAGACCCGGTTGCCGTCCACCATCACCACCGCCGCCGAGATCAGCTCGTGGCGCCGGCCCGACAGGGCTTCAAGGGTGGCGCGCGCGTCATCGCGGCTGGCAGGCTTGTCGAACCAGCGGCCATCGGCGACCAGCATCTGATCGGCGCCCAGCACGGCCAAGCGGCCGGCACGGGCACTCAGCCGCCGGGCCTTCATCTCGGCCAGCATCACCGCCACGTCCTCAGGCGCCGCCGCTTCGGCCTGCATCGCTTCTTTCACCGCGGTCTCGTCGATCCGCGCGGGCAGGGCGATGAAATTCAGCCCGGCGCCGCGCAGCATCGCCGCCCTCGCCGGGCTTTCCGAGGCCAGGATCAGCCGGGGTTCGGGCATATCGCCGGGCGGCGCCTGATCTTGCGGGTCGTGGTCGGCCATGGTCATCGGGTCTCCGGTGTCCACTGGGTCAATTGTCGCCGATATGGCGCAGATACATCTGATAGATCGCGGCGGCGGTTTCCTCGATCGAGCGGCGGGTGACGTCGATCGACGGCCAGCCCTTGCGCTCGAACAGCCGGCGGGCGGCGATCACCTCGGTGCGCACCGCCTCCAGGTCGATATATTCGCTGTCATCGGGCTGGTTCAGGCTCAACAAACGGTTGCGGCGGATCTGGACCAGCCGCTCCGGGCTGGTGGTCAGGCCGACGATGAATGGCCGGGTTGCCGCCTCCACCTCGTCGGGCAGCGGATGGCCGGGCACCAGCGGCACGTTCGCGGCCTTCACGCCCCGGTTGGCCAGATAGATCGCGGTCGGGGTTTTCGAGCTGCGCGACACGCCGACCAGGATCACATCGGCATCATCGATGTCCCACAGCGACTGGCCGTCATCATGGATCAGGGCGAAATGCATCGCGTCGATCCGGGCGAAATATTCCTGGTCCAGCATGTGCCGGCGGCCGGGCCGCCGCGACACCGCGACGCCCAGATAGCCGCTGACGATGTCGGTGATCGGATCCAGAACCGGCACGCAAGGCACTTTCAGGCGCCGGCAGGCCTCTTCCAGCCGCTCGCGCAATTCGCTCAACGCCAGGGTGTACATCACCAGCCCCGGATGGGCCTCGATCGAATTGATCACCTTTTCAAGCTGGGCGGGGGATCGGACCAGCGACCAGACATGCTCGCGCGCATCGACGCCATCGAACTGGGCCAGCACCGCGCGCGCGACCGTGTTCACGGTCTCGCCGCTTGAATCCGACACCAGATGCAGGTCGAACAGCACCTGCTGGCGGGCGGCATCCACACCATGGGCGCCACCGCGCAGCGGCATCATCGCCGCGTCATTGTCGATTGACTGTGGCATTCCGGCTGCAGGTGGGGTCGCCGGTAAGGTGCCGGTGCCGGCATCGACCGCCGGCGCCGATGCGGCATCAGGCTCGGTTTTCCGGTCAGGCATGGGGGTCTCCGGCAGAGCAGGATGATCGTCGGCACCACAGCGGGCAGCACGGGAACAAAGATCGCGGCAGCGGTCGTGTTCTCATATCGTTCGCTTCTTGTTCACGTCTGTGGATAACCGGGAATCACGGGGGTTAAAGCCGTTTCGGGGCTGGGCGCTCATATTGCGTCACCATGTTTCATCTGTCATCCGCCGAGCCGTCTCCATGTGGGCTTCTTCAGGCCGTGGCCTGCACCAGCCACGGGAGGACGCCGGCCGCATGCAGAGTTTTCCACGTTATCCACGACATTATCCCCTGCGTGAAAACGCCGGACTCCGAAGTTATCCACGCTCACACCCGCAGAGCCCCTTGAGATTGCCCACATGAGGATGGATCTGTGGATGGTTTGTGGACGGGTGGGGATCCCCGTTATCCACAGGCACCCACTATCCTCTACAGCCTTCATCCCAACCTTCACCTTTCATTTGAGAGGAGGCGGTCTTGTCCACAATCCGGGTCTGAGGTCATGATGCATGCCAGATACCCTTCCCCGATCGCATACCGGCCCGATACCAGCCCCTGGTCGAGACCATCGAAGCCGTTGCCGAAACGGCAACGGGCGCCAGGTTCGTCGATCGAAAGCGCTGGCTGGGACATTCGGTCGCGGGCCAAAACGAAAGCCGGCCCGGCAACGGTGCTGGTGTCCCCCGTCGGTGCAGGGCATGATCCGTCGCACCGGGATCAGGGCCGGTCGATGTCATCCATCGACGCGGCCGTTTTGCCTGACAAAGAAGCCTTGAGGACCGCATCGATGACCGAGACCACCAAGCCGCTGCTCGCAGCCCTGAAGGGCGGGCATCCGGACCGGACCCCGATCTGGCTCATGCGTCAGGCCGGCCGCTATCTGCCCGAATATCGTGCGCTGCGGGCCCAGGCGAACGGCTTCCTCGATCTGTGCTACACGCCCGATTTCGCCACCGAAGTGACCCTTCAGCCATTGCGCCGCTTCGACCTGGATGCGGCGATCCTGTTTTCCGACATCCTGGTCGTCCCCCATGGGCTGGGCCAGACGGTGTGGTTTGTCGAAGGCGAGGGGCCGAAGCTCGAACCGCTGACTGGGACGGCCGCACTCGACGCGCTCGATCTGGCCGCGATGGCTGAAAAGCTCAAGCCGGTCTATGAAACCGCGGCCCGGGTGAAGGCCGCGCTGCCGGCGGGCAAGGCGCTGATCGGTTTCGCCGGCGCCCCCTGGACGGTCGCCACCTATATGCTGGAAGGCGGATCGAGCCGGGATTTCCTGAAAGCCAAGCGCTGGGCCTATGGCGATCCGGACGGGTTTCAACGCCTGATCGACCTACTGGTCGATGCCACCGTCCAGCATCTCGAAGCCCAGATCGCAGCCGGTGCCGAGGCGGTGCAGATCTTCGACAGCTGGGCCGGCGCGCTGGATGAAGAGGCCTTCGAGCGTTGGACCGTGGCCCCGATCCGCGCGATCGCCAGCCGGATCCGCGCCAATCATCCCGACGTGCCGATCACAGGCTTTCCGAACCGCGCCGGCACGCTATATGAGAGTTTCGCCCTGCATGCCGGTGTCGATGCGGTCAGCGTCGACCCCACCTGGACCGTCGAGGCCATCGCCCGGCGGCTGCGGCCGCATGTGGCCGTTCAGGGCAATCTCGATCCCGGCCGTCTGGTCGCGGGCGGGCCGGACATGATCCGCCGGGTGCGGGCGATATGTGACCGCCTGGCCCCGATGGGTGGCTTCGTGTTCAATCTCGGCCATGGCGTTCTGCCGTCCACCAATCCTGATCATGTGGCTCAGGTGGTCGAAGCGGTACGGGCCGCCGATGCCGACCGGGTGTAAAGACATGTCATGATACAGGAACGTGATAAGACAGAAACGGGACGAATCGCTATCCTGTTGTTCAATCTGGGCGGGCCGGATGGTCCCGACGCCGTCCGCCCGTTCCTGTTCAACCTGTTCAACGATCCGGCAATCATCGGCGCGCCGGCGCTGATCCGCTGGGCGATCGCCACGCTGATCAGTCGCAGGCGGGCGCCATTCGCCCGCCAGAACTATGCCCTGATGGGCGGTGGTTCCCCTCTGCTGCCGGAAACCCAGGCCCAGGCACGGGCGCTGGAGGCCGATCTGGCCGGCCGGGGCATGATTGTGAAGGCCTGGCCGGTGATGCGCTACTGGCATCCCTTCGCCGACCGGGTCGCCGCCGAGGTCAAGGCCTGGGCGCCTGATCGGATCGTGGCCCTGCCGCTCTATCCGCAATATTCCACCTCGACCAGCGCCTCGTCACTGAAGGACTGGGTCAAGGTCGCGCGCCGTGCGGGCCTTGATGTGCCGACCACCACCCTCTGCTGCTATCCGCGGCAGCCGGGGCTGATCCGCGCCCATGCCGAGTTGATCGCCGAACGCTGGCGTCAGGCCGAGACCGGCGGGGATGGCGGGCCGGCCAGGCCGGTGCGGCTGCTGCTATCGGCCCATGGTCTGCCGAAGAAGATCATCGAGCGCGGCGATCCCTATCAATGGCAGGTGGAACAGAGCTGTGCGGCGATCGTGGCGGCGCTGGCGCCGCTGATCGGCCGTTCAGGGCCCGATGATCTCGACTGGCAGGTCTGCTATCAGAGCCGGGTGGGGCCCCTGGAATGGATCGGCCCGTCCACCGATGCGGAAGTGGAGCGGGCCGGCCGCGATGGCCGGGCGCTGATCGTGGTGCCGGTGGCTTTCGTGTCCGAACATGTCGAGACCCTGGTGGAACTCGACATCGAATATCGCGAGCTGGCCGAGAAAGCCGGCGCCATGCCCTATTACCGGGTGCCGACACCATCGGTGCATCCGGCCTTCATCGGCGGGCTGGGCGATCTGGTGGTGCAGGGGCTGGACCGGCTGACGGCGAGCGGAGGCCGGCCGGTCGCGCCGGATGTGGCCGGCACCGGCTGTCCGGCCAGCTTCAGCCAGTGCGCCTGCCGTGCCGCCCGGCTGAGCCACGCCTGAGCGCGCAGGGCTGCCAGCCACGGCCTGCCACCGCCCAGGCGGTTCTCAACGACCCAAGTCAACGGAGCGACAGCCGATGATCGACAGCCTGGCCGGTGCCTATCCCTGGATCAAGGCGCTGCACGTGATTTCGGTCATCGCCTGGATGGCCGGCATGCTGTATCTGCCGCGCCTGTTCGTGTATCACGCCGATGCCGTCCCCGGTTCCGAGGTGTCGGAACGGTTCAAGGTGATGGAGCGGCGGCTGCTGAAGGCGATCATCAATCCGGCGATGATCGCCACCTGGCTGTTCGGCCTGGGCATTCTGGCCACGGGCGCGGTGTCGCTGTCGGAAGGCTGGCTGCATGCCAAGCTGGCCCTGGTACTGGTGCTGTCGGGCATGCATGGCGCCTTTGTCGGCTGGACCCGGGCCTTTGCCGAGGATCGCAACACCCGGCCGGCACGGTTTTATCGCTGGATGAACGAGGTGCCGACCCTGCTGATGATCGCCATCGTCATTCTGGTGATCGTGAAGCCGTTCTGACCGGCGGATGTGCCGGGATATGCCCCTGAATGGGGGGATGTGTCGGGCCGATCTGATCCCCGTCAGGTGGTTTTCTGCGAAAATCGACCAAAGCAGGGGGTGTTTCTGTCGTATCGGGTTTGACAGCGGCCATCCGAAGCGCTAACTGATTAGGCATCGGTGCGGTCAACGTGCCGATGAAGCCGGTATCGGGACACCCGCTCCTCGGTCGATGGCAGGCCGGAACCTCAGGCCAGCCAAGACGGATCATACGGATGGGCGTCGCGACGCGGCCCGTTTGCCCGGTGATGTCACCCAACCTTGCAGCCTTGTCTGGCTCACGGCCAATTTGGCTGGTTCGGGTGGACTTGTCATCCGGGACCGTGGCTGCCGATACCGGTCAGCGGATTGCCCGGCTGTATACGCCGACGCGGTCCATCACGTCCTTCCTTGTCGATCGAACCTCTTCAGGGCCTGTCATCATGGGTCTGTCATCGGGCGCCGGCGCGAAACGGCGACCGCCGGTTCGGGTTGGTCTCCGGCAATCTCCGGTCACCAGCATCCGCCGGTCCGGGTGACAGCATGATCGTGAACCGTCCGGCAGTCTGCCGGGCGTTCATCCATATGCCTGAGCGCGAAGTGCGATCGATCTATCCCGGCCTGACGTCCGGACGGTCCGGCCGTTTATCGCCCGGCCCGACCAGTGTATGGCATAGGGTCAGCGCAGCCTTGCGGGCTGCCGGCCCCCGATCGGAATCCATCGCATGAACCTGCAGGAACTGAAGACGAAAACCCCGGCGGAACTGTTGCAGTTCGCCGAAACCCTGGGCGTCGAGAACGCCGGCACGTTGCGCAAGCAGGATCTGCTGTTCGCGATCCTGAAGCAGTCGGCCGAACAGAACGTCGCCATCCATGGCGGTGGTGTGCTCGAAGTACTTCAGGACGGGTTCGGCTTCCTGCGGGCCCCGGAAAGCAATTATCTCGCTGGACCGGATGACATTTATGTCAGCCCCCAGCAGATCCGCCGCTTCGGCCTGCGCACCGGCGACACGGTCGACGGCCAGATTCGGGCACCGAAAGAGGGCGAGCGCTATTTCGCGCTGCTCAAGGTCACCACGATCAACTTCGAAGAGCCGGACCATGCCCGGCACAAGATCAATTTCGACGATCTGACCCCGCTCTATCCCGATGAGCGGCTGAACCTGGAACTCTCCGACCCGACGAAGAAGACCGCCACCACGGCGACCCGGGTTATCGATCTGGTGTCGCCCTTCGGCAAGGGCCAGCGCGCCCTGATCGTGGCGCCGCCGCGCACCGGCAAGACCGTGCTGCTGCAGAACATCGCCCATGCGATCGCGACCAACCATCCGGAATGCTATCTGATCGTGCTGCTGATCGACGAGCGGCCGGAAGAGGTGACCGACATGATCCGGTCGGTGAAGGGCGAGGTGATCAGCTCCACCTTCGACGAGCCGGCTTCGCGCCATGTTCAGGTCGCGGAAATGGTGCTCGACAAGGCGAAGCGGCTGGTCGAGCACAAGCGTGACGTGGTTATCCTGCTCGACTCGATCACCCGTCTGGCCCGCGCCTACAACACCGTGGTCCCGTCCTCGGGCAAGGTGCTGACCGGCGGTGTCGATGCCAACGCCCTGCAGCGCCCGAAGCGCTTCTTCGGTGCGGCCCGCAATATCGAAGAGGGCGGTTCTCTGACCATCATTGCCACGGCGCTGATCGACACCGGGTCGCGCATGGACGAGGTCATCTTCGAAGAGTTCAAGGGCACCGGCAATTCGGAACTGATTCTCGACCGCAAGCTCGCCGACAAGCGTACCTTCCCGGCGATCGATATCGGCAAGTCCGGTACCCGCAAGGAAGAGCTGCTGGTCGATCGCGGCACCTTGTCGAAGATGTGGGTGCTGCGTCGCGTGCTGATGCCGATGGGCACGATCGATGCCATGGACTTCCTGGTCGACAAGCTGAAGCATACCAAGAGCAATGCCGACTTCTTCGACTCGATGAACAGCTGACGGCCGCAGGCCCTTCTGATCACGACCGAATGATGTTCCACGTGAAACGGCCGCCGTACCCATCGCGGGTGCGGCGGCCGTTTCACGTGGAACTCAGGATATCATCTGACCGGGCATCATCCGATCAGGGGGGCGGATCAGGGGATCAGAACCGTGGCACCGGTGGTGGCGCGGGCTTCCAGATCGCGATGCGCCTGGGCGGCTTCGGCGAGAGGATAGGTGCGGGCGGCGCCGACCTTGACCTTGCCCGAGGTCACCACGTCGAACAGATCCCGGGCGGTGTCGCGCAGTTCCTGTTTGGTGCCGGTATAATGGATCAGAGAGGGGCGGGTGACGTAGAGGCCACCGCGCTGGTTCAGAACCACCAGATCGACCGGCCCGACCGACCCCGAGGACTGGCCGAAGCTGACCATATAGCCACGGGTCTGCAGGCAGTCGAGCGAGGCCATGAAGGTGTCCTTGCCGACCGAGTCGTAGACGACCGGCACACCCTTGCCATCGGTCAGCGCGCGGACCCGCTCAGCCAGGTTCTCCTCGCGGTACAGAACCGTATGATCGCAGCCATTGGCCCGCGCCAGCTCGGCCTTCTCGGCCGAACCGACCGTGCCGATCACCGTGGCGCCCAGCGCCTTGGCCCATTGGCAGGCAATCTGGCCCACGCCACCGGCCGCGGCATGGATCAGGATGGTCTGGCCGGCCTGGACCGGATAGGTGCGGCGCAGCAGGTATTGTGCGGTCATGCCTTTCAGCATCATCGACGCGGCGGTGACGTCGTCGATCGTATCGGGCACCGGCACCACGCGGTCGGCGGCGATCAGCCGTTCCTCGGCATAGCTGCCGACAGGGCCGCTGGCATAGGCGACCCGGTCGCCCGGCTTCAGGTCGTCGACGCCATCGCCCACGGCCACCACCTCGCCGGCGCCTTCCATGCCGAGGACCGCGGGCAGGGCGGGTAGGGCATACAGGCCGGTGCGGAAATAGACGTCGATGAAGTTCAGGCCCACGGCGGTGTGCCGGATGCGGATCTGGCCGGGGCCGGGCGCCGCGACCTCGACATCGACATAGGCCATGACCTCGGGGCCGCCGGTCTTCTCGATCCTGATCGCCTTCACCATGGGGGTGTCTCCTTGCATTTGCGGGGCGGGTGTCCAGGTTTGGGCCATGATGATCGGCGACGGCGCGTCGTCATGCAATGGCTCTGCCCGGGCCCGGAACGGAACAGCCCGTTTCCCGCGGCCCGCGGCGACGAAAAAGGGGCGGCTCGTCAGAGCCGCCCCGATGGTTCGCATATCTGGTCGCCAGGGTTCCGGCGATGGTCTCGTTCAGGCGATGGTTTCATTCAGGAAGGCGAGGGTGCGCTCATCGGCCTTCAGCGCCGCATCCTGGACGAAATTGCCGCCGCCGGGGCGGGCGAAGGCATGGTTGCAGCCCTCATAGATGTGCAGATCGACCTGAGGATTGCCCGACAGGCCGTCCTTGATCTTGGCTTGGGCCTCTGGCGGCACGAAATCATCCTTCGCGGCAACATGCACCAGCACCTTGCCCGAAATATTGCCGGCCTCACCCAGATGCTCGTCCAGCATCACGCCGTAATAGCTGACCGAGGCATCGATATCGGTGCGGGCGGCGGTCAGGAAGGCCAGACGGCCACCCAGACACCAGCCGATGGCGCCGACCTTGCCGGTGCTGCTTTCGCCGCGGGCATAGGCCACGGTCTGGGCGATGTCGTCGACGCCCTTGTCGACATCGAAGCCCTGAAACAATTCGAAGGCGCGCTGCCAGTCGGCCTCGCTCTGATCGGTCAGCATGATGCCGGGCTCCTGGCGCCAGAACAGGTCCGGCACGACGACCGTGAAGCCCTTGGCGGCGAAGCAATCGGCCTGATAGCGCATCAGGTGATTGACGCCGAAAATCTCCTGGATCAGCACCAGAGCCGGCCCGCTGCCACCGCGCGGCCTGGCCACATATGCCTCGAACGTGCCGCCATCTTTGGCTGTGATCTGAACCATGCTGCCCACTATTCGGTCCCTTCGGCTTTCTGGATCAAGGACATGATATCTGCGTCTGCCGCGATCCCCGCACCAGTTCGGCCCGTATGATGAGACCACAGGCTTCTAGAGGAACTTCCGTGAGCCAAAGCGAACGGAAGTTCCTCTACGCTATTGCTTGGGCGAGCATCTTAACCCGATCCGGTGGTTCCACCGGATCGGGATCTGCTCTAGAGCAGACGCAGGGTTTCGCCCGGCATCCGGGCTCGCTCAAGGTGAAGCAGAAACCGTTTGGTGTCAACGCCACCCCGTGCTGAGAAACCCCCGATTGATGAACCACCCCCCACCACCCGGTGGCAGGGGATGATGATCGGGATCGGGTTGGCCCCGCAGGCGCCGCCGACCGCCCGCGCCACCGATCCCAGTTGCCTGGCGATGGCGCCATAGGTCAGCGTCTCACCATATGGAATATCGAGCATGGATTGCCAGACCGCGCGGCGGAAATCGGTGCCGGCGGGCGCCAATGGCAGGTCGAACTGCATCAGGTCGCCCGCCAGATAGGCGCGCAACTGGGCTTCAGCTTCGTCCAGCAAAGCCGTGACCGCCGGATGAGGGCTTCCGGTGACACGGTCCTGAGCGGCAGGTGCCAGATCTGCCGGATCGCACCAGTCCAGGGCGACCAGAGCATCGGGGCTGGCGGCAATCCGCACCGGTCCCATCGGTGTATCGGTCACCAGCCGGGTGGCGGTGGTCCGGGCCGATGCGGCACGGATCCGGTCCGATGGCGGCGGTGTCGCGATGTGGGTGTCGGTCATGTCGCCTCCGGTCCTGATGCGCCAGCGCCGCCGGCGGATCACAGGGTGCTGCCCTCAAGCGGCTTCGGGCAGAAGTGCTGCCGCCAATGCCGCCGGATCGTGGATCGGCAATCCGCAGCGTGTGCCCTGGCAATGATAGGCGGTGGCGCGGCCATCGACCATGGCTTTGCCAGCGGCCGGGTGCCCGGCGGGCAGGGAGGTTTCGGGGTCGATCCGGCGCAGGTCCAGCAGCGGCCGGCCGCTGGCCGCCGCCGCCCGCCACAGGGCTTCGGTCTCGGCCGCGCCGGCCGGTCCGGCGATGACCACCTGATCGGCCGTGTCGAGCAGCAGGCTTGCCACCAGCAGCGAGGCGATGCCGAACGGGTTCTGGTCGGCATCGGCCGAGAAGGCGGCGATGGTCGCGCGGGCACGGGCGGCATAGGCGTCATCGCCCGTGGCCAGGAACAGCCGGGCCAGCGCCTGGGCCATCAGCCCGTTGCCCGATGGCAGCGCATTGTCGGCGGCGGGGCGGCTGCGCACCGGCAACACCTCGCCATCATCGGCGGTCATATGATAACCGCCGCCCGACGCGGCATGATGGCGCTCCACCGCGTCGGCCCAGCCCCGGGCCAGCGCCAGGCGCCGGCCACCATCATCGTCTTGCGCCGCCTGATCCAGGGCAATGGCCGCCAGGATCATCGCCGCGTAATCATCCACCAGCCCCGGATAGACCAGCCGCCCGGCGCGCGCCGCATGGCCGAGCCTGGGGCCCTGAGCGTCGTCGCGGCCATGACTTGCCACCACCGCATTGAAGGCGCGCGCCGCGCGGGCGATCCAGTCCGGCCGGTCCAGGATCATGCCGGCTTCGGCCAGGCCCGCGATCATCAACCCGTTCCAATCGGCCAGAACCTTGTCGTCGCGCCCGGGATGCACCCGCGCCTCGCGGCGCAGCCGCAGCGTTTCGCGCAGACCCGCCAGCCGCGCTTCCACCTCGTCCGCCAACCGCTCACCGCTGAACAGCCGGTTGGGGATCGATGCGCCCTCGAAATTGCCACCCGGCTCGATGTCGTAAACCCGGTTGAACAGCGTCGCCTCTTCAGGGGTCAGGACATCGGCCACCTGTTCAGGCGTCCAGACATAGAACCGGCCTTCCTCGCCCTCGCTGTCGGCATCCAGGCTGCTGGCAAAGGCACCGCCGCCGGTTTCCATCTCGCGCTCCAGCCAGGCCACGGTTTCGGCCACCCGCTCGGTGAAGACGGACACTGAATGGCCGGCCGCCGCTGCCCGGGCGGCGGCGCGGGCATAGATCGGCAGCAGTTGGGCGTTGTCGTAGAGCATCTTCTCGAAATGCGGCACCAGCCATCCGGCATCCACCGAATAGCGCGCGAAGCCGCCGCCCAGATGGTCATAGATACCACCGGCGGCCATCTGGCGCAGCGTGATGTCCAAAGCCTCGGCGGGTTTGCGGGCGTCGGCGCCACCTCTGGCAGTGGCGGCATCCAACAGCGCCAGGAGTGGGGTGTTGGGGAATTTCGGGGCACCGCGTATGCCGCCCTGCTGCAGATCATAGATCCCGGCCACACGAACCACTGCTGCCATCACCTGTGCCGGCGCGGGCAGGGGGCCTGGCCGGCTCTGGCCCAGAACGGCCAGTTTGGTGCCAATCGCGGATGCGTTGTGACGCACGTCATCGGATTGGTCATGGTATATTCTGGCAATCTGTTCGAGCATGTCACAAAAGGCGGGCAGGCCATGGCGTGGCTCGGGCGGGAAATAGGTGCCCCCCCAGAACGGGGCGCCGTCGGGGGTCAGGAACATGGTCAATGGCCAGCCGCCGGGCTGGCCAAGGGCCTGCAAAGCCGCCATGTATACTTCATCGACGTCGGGCCGTTCCTCGCGATCGACCTTCACGTTGACGAACAGACGGTTCATGACGGCGGCGGTTTCGGGCTTTTCGAAGCTCTCATGTGCCATCACATGGCACCAGTGACAGGCGGCATAGCCGATCGACAGCAGGATCGGCCTGTTCTCCGCCCTGGCACGCGCGAAGGCCTCCGGGCCCCAGGGCTGCCAGTCCACCGGATTGTCCTTATGCTGAAGGAGGTAGGGGCTGACTTCCCTGTGAAGTGAGTTACCGGACATCATTTAAACCTACGAGTGTGTTGGCGCTTGCATTCTCGGCAGCGATCACGGACTGTCCTAACCAAGTGGCGTCCATGACCGTGTGTGGCAAGCGCGGACGAGCGAAGCAAATCAGGGAACCTGCCCGATGAAGATCTCTGTTGATCTCGATTGCACGCCCGAAGAGGCCCGCCGCGCGGTGGGTCTGCCAGACCTGACGCCACTCCATGACATGTTCCTTGCCGAAATGCAGAAACATATGTCGTCGGCGATCAAGAACATGGACAGCGACCACATGATCCGAAGCTGGATGCCGGGAGGGCAGGGCTGGGACCAGATGCAGAAATTCTGGACCGGTCTTGCCGCTGCCGGTACCACCGGAGGCGTCAAGAAGGACGGTTGACGTGAGCGGGGAACGTCTCGACCCGCCGCTCTATTACGAGCGGCACATTTTCGTGTGCACCAACGAACGCCCGGCCGGGCACCCGCGCGGCTGCTGCGAGGCGGGGGCCGCCACGAAGCTGCGCAATTATATGAAGGCCCGCGCCAAGGAACTCGGCATCCCATCCGCACGGGTCAACAATGCCGGCTGCCTGGATCGCTGCGAGTTGGGGCCGACACTGGTGGTCTATCCCGAAGGGGTCTGGTACGGCTATCGGACCACCGAGGATATGGACGAGATCCTGACGGTTCACATAGCCGGCGGCGGTCGGGTCGAGCGGCTGATGCTGAAGCCGGGCGATGACGATCGGGCCAAGGCCGCACTGGCCGAGGCACGGGCGGCGGCAAAGGCGGCGGCCGCAGCCGGTTGATCCATCATCCCGGTCTTGTCACCGGCGGCTGACCCCCGCATCCTGTGGCCAATGGGGCCGGCGCTGTTCGCGGTGCCGGCCCTTTTGCATGCGCGGCCGTGCCTCTGATCAGGGTCAGGGGCACTGTGCCGATGCCTCCCGTCATCCAGGGCCGCTATCTGTCGTGACCATTGCTTCCCATCCATCTTCGCCGATGCCTGCCATGCCCTCGCCGGCAAGTGGCCGGCCAGCCACCATCTTCGCACGGGCGACGCCGCCGGGGCGGGGGGCGGTGGCGATCATTCGCCTGTCGGGTCCGGCCACTGACGCGGCACTGACGGCGTTGACCGGCGGGCGCGATCTGCCGTTGGCCCGGATGGCGGTGGTGCGGCGGCTGGTCGATCCGGCCGATCGCCGGATGCTCGATCAGGCGCTGATGCTGCGCTTCGAAGGCCCCGCCAGCTATACCGGCGAGGATGCGGCCGAGCTTCATCTTCATGGTGGGCCGGCGGTGGTGGCGGGTGTGCTCGATGCGCTGGGCAGGCTGCCGGGTCTGGTGCCGGCGGGGCCGGGGGACTTTACCCGGCGGGCGGTGCTCAACGGCCGGCTCGATCTCACCGCGGCCGAAGCCGTCGCCGATCTGGTCGCCGCCGATACCGCCGCTCAGGCGGGCCAGGCGCTGGCGCAGCTCGGCGGCCGGCTGGGGAGGATGGTCGAGGACTGGCGCGCGCGGCTGATCCGGGTCGCGGCCATGGTCGAGGCCGAGATCGATTTTCCCGATGAGGATGTGCCCGATGGTATCGCCCGCAGCGTCGCGCCGGCGATCCTGAAGCTGGCGGCCGAATTGCGGCTGGCGCTGGCCGATGACCGTTCGGGGGAACGGCTGCGTGACGGCGTGGTTGCCGCGGTGATCGGACGGCCGAATGCCGGCAAGTCGAGTCTGGTCAATGCGCTTGCCGGACGTGACATTGCCATCGTCACCGACCGGCCCGGCACCACCCGCGATCTGATCGAGGTGGCGCTTGATCTGGACGGTGTCGCCGTCACCCTGATCGATACCGCGGGCCTGCGCGACAGTGACGACCCGATTGAGCTTGAAGGTGTGCGGCGCGCCCGCGCCCGCGCGGCTACGGCCGATATCCGGGTGGTCGTGGTCGATCCGGCCGGCATCGCGGCGGCTGGAGGCTTGGGTGTTCTGCTGGCGGAAGCCGGTGCGCGGCCAGGCGATCCGGTGGTGCTGACCCGCCGCGATCAGCTCGGCGATCAGGCGGTCACGGCGTTGGCCGCAACCCTGCCACCCGGTCATCAGGTGTCGGCGGTGTCTTGCGTTTCAGGGCTGGGCATGGAAGATTTCGCCCGACGACTCAGCGGGCTTGCGGCCGACCTCACCGGCGGCCGCGAGGGGGCGATGATCACCAGGGCGCGGCATCGCGCGGCATTGGAGGCGGCGGCCGACGGTTTGATGGCGGCGGTGGCCGGCCTCGATCGTCCGGTGCCGATGCTGGAACTGGTGGCCGAGGATCTGCGGATGGCCGCCGATGCTCTGGGCCGGATCACCGGCCGGATCGATGTCGAAGACCTGCTGGATGCGATTTTCCGAGAGTTCTGCATCGGCAAATGATATTCAGACGGAACATGAAGCACCGGCGGAAAACGACGCCGGATGAGGCCCTTGGCCGATGATGTTCCACGTGAAACAATGGGGGACCGAGGTGATGTCCGATACCGCCCAGACCAGCGCGTCGCGGCCGGTGGCCCGTGCCGGGGGCGTCGACGTCATCGTCATCGGTGGCGGGCATGCCGGGGTCGAGGCCGCAGCCGCTGCGGCCCGCATCGGGGCGCGGACCGTTCTGGTCACCCATCACCGTGCCACCATCGGCGCCATGTCGTGTAATCCGGCGATCGGTGGCATCGGCAAGGGGACGCTGGTGCGGGAGGTCGATGCCCTTGACGGGCTGATGGCGCGGGCCATCGACCGGTCGGGTATTCAGTTCCGAATGCTCAATGCCAGCCGTGGGCCGGCCGTGCAGGGGCCGCGGGCGCAGGCAGACCGTAAGCTCTATGCCGCGGCCATGCTCGATCTGGTCACCCAGACCGCCGGGCTCGACATCGTCGAAGGCGCGGTCGATGATCTGATCGTCGATGATGCCGGGCGGGCGGTGGGCGTCGTTCTGGCCGACGGTCGGCGGTTGACCGCGGCTGCGGTGGTGCTCACCACCGGCACCTTCCTGCGCGGGGTGATCCATCTGGGCGATCGTCGCATCCCGGCCGGCCGGGTTGGGGAGGCGCCGGCGGCGGCACTCGGTGCGTGGCTCGAAGCGCTCGGCCTGCCGATGGGGCGGCTGAAGACCGGCACGCCGCCGCGGCTCGATGGCCGGACGATCGATTGGGCGTCGCTGACCATCCAGCATGGCGATAGCCCGCCACGGCCGTTCTCGGTGATGACCGACCGGATCACCGTGCCTCAGATCGCCTGTTACATCACCCAGACCACGCCGGCGGCTCATGACGTGATCCGGGCCCATCTGCACGAAAGTGCCGTCTATTCCGGGCGGATCGCCGGGCGGGGGCCGCGCTATTGTCCGTCGATCGAGGACAAGGTGGTCCGCTTCGCCGATCGTGACAGTCACCAGATCTTCCTTGAGCCCGAGGGGCTGGACGACGACACCGTCTATCCCAACGGCATTTCCACCAGCCTGTCGGAAGCGGCACAGGCGCTGATGCTGCGCCAGATCCCCGGGCTCGACGCGGTGCGGATCATCCGGCCGGGCTATGCGATCGAATATGACTATGTCGATCCGCGCTCACTGTTGCCGACGCTTGAAAGCCGGGTGATGCCTGGGCTGTATCTTGCCGGCCAGATCAACGGCACCACCGGTTATGAGGAAGCGGCGGCCCAGGGCCTCACCGCCGGCGCCAATGCGGCGCTGGCGGCGAGCGAAGGTGGCGCCGCCCACAGCGGCGGCCGGCGGCTTCTGCCCGATCGGGGCCGGTCGCTGACCGGGGTGATGATCGACGACCTCACCACCCGGGGCGCCGACGAGCCCTATCGGATGTTCACCTCGCGCGCCGAGTACCGGCTGTTGCTGCGCGCCGACAATGCCGATCTGCGGCTGACCGACGAGGGTATGGCCCTGGGGCTGATCGGGCCGGAGCGGCGTTCGGCCCATGCGGCCAAGATGGCGGCGCTGGGCGAGGCCCGGCAGATGGCCCGGTCGCTTACCCTCACGGCCGAACAGGCCCGTGGACATGGCATTCCGGTCAACCGCGATGGCCGGCCGCGCAGCCTGTCGCAATTGCTGGTTCATCCGGAAGCCGGCCGGGATCTGCTCGCCGGCATCTGGCCGGCCTTTGGCGCTCTTCGCCCCGACATTCTTGAGCAGATCGAAATCGAGGCCCGCTATGACGGCTATCTCGGTAGGCAGGAGGCCGACGTCGCCGCCTGGCGGCGCGAGGGCGGGCTGGCGATTCCCGACGGGTTCGATTATCGCCAGGTTGGCGGATTGTCGTCGGAGATGCGCGAGAAGCTCGATCGGCATCGTCCCGCCACCATTGCCGCCGCTCAGGCGATTGCCGGGGTGACGCCGGCGGCGCTGACCCTGGTCATCGGGGCGATCCGGCGTGGCCACGCCGCGACCGTGGCGGCGGCGGAGTAGGCATCATGGCGCGCAAGCCCGCACCGGGCAAACGACCGGGCAAACCAGATCCCGACAACAGCCGCCGGTCGACGGCTGCCGACAGCGTCGCTGTACCCGGTGCCGACCACGACCGGGTCTGGCCGCGCATCCTTGATCTTCTGCCTGAGGTTCCACGTGAAACAATCGGCCGGCTGGAGGTTTACGCCCGGAGCCTCATCCGCTGGCAGGGTGCGATCAATCTGGTCGGGCCGGCAACTCTGCCTGACTTGTGGCGTCGCCATATGCTCGATTCGGTGCAGCTTCTGCCGTTGATCGGTCCGGGCCGTGGTCGGCGGCTGGTCGACCTGGGATCGGGGGCCGGCTTTCCCGGGCTGGTGATCGCGGCCTTGGGCGATTTCGACGTTCATCTGGTCGAAAGCGATACCCGCAAGGCGATTTTCCTGCGCGAGACGGCACGGGCGATGGGGATCACGGTCACGGTCCATGCCCAGCGGATCGAACGGCTGAAATCGCTCGGCGCCGACGTCGTCACCGCCCGTGCGCTGGCACCACTCGACCGGTTGTTCGACATGGCTGTACCACTTGCCGGGCCCGATGCCGTATTCTGGTTCCTGAAAGGCGCGCAGGCGCCGGCCGAGCTGGCATCTGCCCGTGCATGCTGGACAATGCAGGTGGTATGCCATAGAAGTATGACCGACGAGGATGGCGTCATCCTTGAAGCGAAGGGGCTGTCTCGTGTCCAAGACCGTGACCAATCCCGCTGATGCGGCGCCTGCGGGCCCCGGTCGCGTGCTGGCCATCGCAAACCAGAAGGGCGGCGTGGGTAAGACCACCACCGCGATCAACCTTGCCACCGCGCTTGCCGCCGCGCGCAAGCGGGTTCTGGTGATCGATCTCGATCCGCAAGGCAATGCGTCCACCGGCCTGGGCATCGATGCCTCGCGGCGCAATCCCTCAAGCTATGATGTTCTGATGGGTGATGCCTCGCTGAAGGACGCCATCGTCAAGACCGAAGTGCCGGGGCTGGATGTGGTGCCGTCGGTGGTCGACCTGACCGGCGCCGAAATCGAGCTGATCGAACGGCCGGCCCGCGAACGGCGGCTGCGGATGGCGTTGGGGGCCGAGGGACTACCGCGGTATGACTATCTGTTCATCGACTGCCCGCCATCGCTCGGCATCCTTACCCTGAACGCGCTGGTCGCGGCCGATGCGGTGCTGGTGCCGCTGCAGTGCGAGTTCTTCGCACTGGAAGGCGTCAGCCAGTTGGTGCGGACGGTCGATCGGGTCAGGCGGTCGCTGAACCCCCGGCTCGACATTCAGGGCGTGGTGCTGACCATGTTCGACAACCGCAACAACCTGTCCAATCAGGTGGCCGCGGATGTGCGCAATTTCTTTGGCGACAAGGTCTACAAGACCGTGATCCCCCGCAATGTCCGGGTCTCGGAAGCGCCGAGCCATGGCAAGCCCGTGCTGCTCTATGACCATCGCTGTGCCGGTGCTCGTGCCTATATCCATCTGGCGGGCGAGGTGTTGAAGCGTGAACGGGGGGTGGCTGCGTGAGTGCGGAGGAAACCGGCGGCCGCAAGCGCGGCCTGGCCCGTGGCCTGTCGGCGCTTCTGGGCGATACCGTGATTGAAGACGCAGCCCCGGCCGCCGCCGTGGGCGACATCCGGATGATGCCGATCGAGCGGCTGCATCCCGGCCGCTATCAGCCGCGCCGCCATTTCGATGAAGAGGCATTGGCCCAGCTTGCCGCCAGCCTGCGCGAGCGCGGCGTGGTGCAGCCGATCCTGGTCCGGCCGGTCGACGATGGCCGCTTCGAGATCGTCGCCGGCGAACGCCGCTGGCGGGCGGCCCAGATTGCCCGGCTGCATGAAGTGCCGGTCATCGTCCGCCATATGGCGGATCATGACGCGCTGGAAATCGCGCTGGTCGAGAACATCCAGCGCCAGGATCTGACGCCGCTGGAAGAGGCCGAGGGTTATCGCCGGCTGATGGGCGAGTTCTCCTATACACAGGAAGAGCTGGGCCGGGTGATCGGCAAGAGCCGTGCCCATGTCGCGAACATGCTGCGGTTGCTGAACCTGCCCGACGCGGTCAAGGAGATGCTCGACGATGGCCGGCTGACCATGGGCCATGCCCGGGCCATTGCCACCGCCGAGGATCCGGCGTCCCTGGCCCGGCGGATCGTCGATCGTGGATTGACCGTGCGCAATGCCGAGGATCTGGCTCGCGGCGACGCCGAAAAGCGCGCCGGCCGCGATGGCGGCCGCAAACCGGCCGGCGGCCGGCCGCGCAAAGCGGCGGGCGATGCCGCCCCAGCCGCTGCCGCCGGTGCCAAGGATGCCGATACACTGCGATTGGAAGAAGATCTGAGCGAAACGCTGGGCCTGAAGGTGACCATCACCCCCAGTTCACCGCAGGCAGGCATGCTCTCGGTCAGTTATGGCTCGCTCGAAGACCTGGATGACCTGCTGGCCCGGCTGACGTCCCGCGGGTAATACCACGACCACCGGTGTGACGAGTATGACCAGCACGAAGGACGTGCCGGTATGGCCGTCAGCGCCGACGGCGCCGGGCGGCCGCTTCGGCGGCAATACCCATAAGCGCCTGCCCGACAACGGTTTCCTGCGGTAGTCCCTGCTTCGAGCGCGCTTCCGCCTCGGCCAGCCGGCCCAGCGCCCGCGCCAATGCCGCTGCCGGCCATACCGCCAGGGTCTGCTTGAAGGCCGGGATCTGCTTGAAGAAGACCGGCGGCTTCAGCACCCGCATCGCCGCCTCGATATCCTGGCCGGCATCCAGCTCGGCCCGTGCCTGCAGCAGCCGGCCGAAATGGCGGGACACGACACGGAGCAACGCGATCGCCGAAATGCCTTCGGCAAAGGCACGCTCCAGCGCACGGTCGAGGGCGGCGGCATCGCCGCCGGCACTGGCCGTCGCCACCTCGTCGAGCGCCACACTGCCGGCATCCCCGATCATCGCCTCGACATCGTCGAGCGTGATGCGTTGCCGGCCATGGGCATAGAGCGTCAGCTTGTCGAGTTCCATCCGGGTCAGCGCGCGATCGGCGCCAAGAACCGCGGCCAGGGCCAGCAAAGCATCGGCATCGGCCATGAAACCGGCCTCGCTCAGATGGCTGCGGATCACCTCGGCAAGATCGCGGCCTTCATCACCATAACAGGCGATGGCGGCGGCGTTGGCAGCGGATTCAAACAGTTTGCGCAGCTTCGATGCCGGCCCGAGTTCGCCCGCATCCACCACCACCAGCGCATCGCCAGCCGGATCGGCCAGGAACGCCGCCAGCGCCGATGCCACAGTGTCGGTTCCCTCACGCAGCCGCACCACCCGCCGCCCACCGCCAAAGGCGATGGCTGCCGCCTCGTCGGCCAGTCGTGCCGGATCCTCGGCCAGACTCCGGGGATCGAGCGTGGCGATGCGGAACGGATCAGTCAGATCCGGCACCACCGATTGCGCCAGACGATCGGCGCGTTCCTTGATCAGCCCGCGATCCGGGCCATAGAGCAGCACGGCGCGCCAGGCTGAATCCGGCCGGCTGGTGCGGGCCTCGGCGTCGCGGGGGGCGATCTTGACCATCGACGGCGGCCGTCAGGCCGGGTTCTGGTCGAAATAGATCGCCAGCCGGATCTGGACCTCACGGGCCGCTTCCTCAAGCGCGCGCTCGATCGCATCCTGCCGCGACACCAGGGTGACATAGGGCGCGGTGATCTGATTGTAGCTGTTGATCTGGCTGACCGTGCCGTCGGAGAGCAGCAGATCGGCGTTGTTCTCGCCCGCCCGCACGGCCACCAGCCGATAGACCACCTTGACCGTCACGTTATAACGGCTGGCGGTGGCGTCCTCGTTGATCGCAAGCCCGGTTTCACTGATCTCTATACCGCTGTCGAGCCGATAGCGGTTCGGCTCGACATCACCCTTGCCGGCCAGCAGCCGCTCCAGGGTGTTGCGATAGATCTGGCCGGCGCGGTCGGGTACCGGTGACACCGATACCGCGGCCAGGGCCCCGGTCACATCGGCGTTCGAGGCCGGCGCATAGAGCGGCCGGAAGCCGCAGGCGCCGAGTGCCAACGCCGCGACCAGCGCGAGCACCGCCGGGATACCCGCCCGGTGGCGTCGCGCCAGGGCACCGCGTCGGCGGTCAGCCGACAATGTTGAGGATGCGGTTCGGGACATAGATCACCTTCCGCGGGCTGCGGCCGTCGAGAGCGACCTTGACCTTGTGATCGGCCAGGGCCTGTTGGACTGCCGCGTCCTGATCGAGATCGGGCACGACATCGAGCTTGCTGCGGACCTTGCCATTGACCTGAACCGGCAGGGTGATGGTATCCACCGTCACCAGCGCCGGATCGAAATCGGGCCAGGCCTGATTGGCGAGCAGGCCGTCATGTCCGGCCAGTGCCCACAATTCCTCACCCAGATGCGGGGTCATCGGCCCGATCAGGCCGATCACCGCATCCAGAACCTCGCGCGCCACCGCCGCGTCGGTGGCATTGTCGGCCAGCGGCGTGAAATCGAACAGCGTGTTCGACAAGGCGCGCAACCGGGCCACCGCCTTGTTGAAGTGGAACCGCTCCAGATCGTCGGACAGATCGCGGATGGTCCGGTGCAGCGCCCGGCGGATCTCCAGCGCCGGGCCCTCGGCTGCGGCCAGCGCCGCCGTGATGTCGGCACCGGCGGGGGCGGCCGGCACCTGCCATTCCTCGACCAGACGATACAGCCGCGACAGATAGCGATGCGCGCCTTCGGCACCGGCATCGGTCCATTCCAGATCGCGTTCGGGCGGGCTGTCCGACAGCATGAACAGCCGCGCGGTATCGGCGCCATAAGCCTCGATGATCGCCATCGGGTCGACGACATTGCGCTTCGACTTGCTCATCTTCTCGATGCGGCCGCGGGTGATCCTGCCCCCGGTCTCGGCATGGATCAGCTGGCCGTCGGCATCCTTCGTGACCTCTTCCGGATAGACCCAGCGGCCCTGGTCGTCCTTATAGGTCTCGTGCACCACCATGCCCTGGGTCAGCAGCCCGGCGAAGGGCTCCTTGATGTCCAGCAGCCCGACCTCGCGCATCGCGCGGGTGAAGAAGCGGGAATAGAGCAGGTGCAGCACGGCATGCTCGACGCCGCCGATATACTGGTCGACCGGCAGCCATTTGTCGGCGGCGGCGCGCGGGAAGGGCGCATCGCTGGTCAACCCGGTATAGCGGGCGAAATACCAGCTGCTTTCGAAGAAGGTGTCGAAGGTGTCGGTTTCGCGCCGCGCCGGCCTGCCGCAGCTCGGGCAGTCGACATGCGCCCAACTGGGATGGCGATCCAGCGGGTTGCCGGCACCGTCGAACACCACGTCGTCCGGCAGGGTCACCGGCAGTTGGTCATCAGGCACCGGCACCGGCCCGCAATCGGGGCAGTGGATGATCGGGATCGGGCAGCCCCAATAGCGCTGGCGCGACACGCCCCAGTCGCGCAGACGGAAGGTGGTCTCGCCCTGGCCCGCGCCCAGGCGTTCCAGTTCCTCGATCGCACGGCGCTTGGCATCGGCCACGCTCAAGCCGTCGAGGAACCGCGAATTCATGATCGTGCCGTCGCCGGTCAGCGCCTCCTGGCCAATCTCCACCGGCGCATCGCGGTCGATGCCCGCCGGCCGCACAACCGCCTTGACCGGCAGATCGTATTTGCGGGCGAAATCCAGGTCGCGCTGGTCATGCGCCGGGCAGCCGAACACGGCGCCCGAGCCATACTCCATCAGCACGAAATTGGCGACATAGACCGGCAGCATCCAGCCGGGCACGAAGGGATGCGCCGCCTGGACATCCAGCCGGAACCCCTTCTTCTCGGCGGTCTCGACCGCTTCCTCGCTGGTGCCGGTGCGGTTGCACTCTTCGATGAAGGCCGCGAGGTCGGGGTTGGTGGCGGCTGCCGCCTCGGCCAGCGGATGATTGGGCGCAATGGCGCAGAACGACGCACCGAACAGGGTGTCGGGGCGGGTGGTGAAGACCTCCAGCCCGTCGAAGGCCGCGCCGTCGGCACCGCGCGGGGCGTTCGAAAGGGCGAAACGCAGCCGCGCGCCTTTCGAACGGCCGATCCAGCGCGCCTGCATGGCCTTCACCCGCTCAGGCCAGCGGTCCAGACCGTCGAGGCTGTCGAGCAGATCGTCGCCGAAGGCGGTGATGCGCAGGAACCATTGCGACAGCTTGCGCCGTTCGACCAGCGCGCCCGACCGCCAGCCACGGCCGTCGATCACCTGTTCATTGGCCAGCACGGTCTGGTCGACCGGATCCCAGTTGACCCAGCTTTCCTTGCGATAGGCGAGACCGGCCTTCATGAAGGCCAGGAACATGCGCTGTTCATGGACATAATAATCGGGCGAGCAGGTGAAGATCTCGCGCGCCCAGTCGTAGGACAGGCCCATGGACTTCAACTGGCCACGCATGGCGGCAATGTTGTCATAGGTCCAGGTGCCGGGGTGAATGCCGCGTTCGATGGCGGCGTTTTCGGCCGGCATGCCGAAGGCGTCCCAGCCCATCGGGTGCAGCACGTTGTAACCACGTGCCCGGCGATAGCGCGCCGTCACGTCGCCCAGGGTATAGACCCGGACATGTCCGATATGGATCCGGCCGGACGGGTAGGGGAACATCTCCAGCACATAGTATTTCGGCTTCGACGACGTTTCATCGGTCGTGAAGGTGCCGTTCTGGTCCCACACCTGCTGCCATTTGGGCTCGATCGCCTTGGGATTATACCGGGCCATTTTTCCGTAACGCACTGCGCGGGCGCAAGAGGCCGGCATCGCCCCGATCGGGGATAAAGATGCCGGCATCGGGTGCCCGGTTGAAGACGACGGGGCCGGGGAACCTTGCCACACCACTGCGTTGGCGGCAGGCCCCGGCACCGGGAGGGGGCGGCGTCAGCGCGCGGTGCTGACCACGCGAAGCTGACGGGCGCGGGTGAGGATCGCGTCCTCGATCCGGGTGGTGACGCCGGGCTCAAGCGCCATATCGACCCAGGCACCGGTCTCGTCGCGGCGCTGTTTGAAGGCGGCGACGCGCAGGCCGTCGGCACGAAGCTGGCGATCGAGGATATAGACCGTCAGCTTCATGCGCTCGGCCGGGGTTTCCGGCGCGCTGTACCAGTCGGTGATGATCACGCCGCCGAACGGGTCGGCCGAGGCCAGCGGCATGAAGCTGATCGTGTCGAGCGAGGCGCGCCACAGGAAGCTGTTGACGCCGATCGGCGAGGCGCCGCCGGTGCCGTCGCTGGCCTTGCCGGTATCGAGGATGTTCAGCCCGCCATCGCCGAAGATGGTCTGGCGCTCGGTCTGATAACTGCCGCCGCTCTGGCCGGGCACCGATCTCGGATAGCTCGCCTCGGTCGGCACACCGCCGCAGCCCGCGAGCAGCGCAAGCGCGCCCGCGAGCGCCGCGAACCGCAACTGATCCTTGCCCGTGACTGCCATGGCCGTTCCAAACCTCTCTGGTTTCAAGTCCGGCATCCTGCCGGCAGTGGTCCTGTGGCCGCACCCCGCGTGACATGGCCGGACCTTTGGTCGCCGAACTATATGGCAAGCTGTCCGCCGCCTCAACCGAAGCCGACATGGCGCGGGACGGCGATGGCAAGCATTGCGTCGATCCGGCCGTCCCCGCTTGCCGCAGATGCCCATCTGCGCGGACCTCCAGGCAATCGAGCAACCTGTGGGTGATCGTGATGATCCTGTGATCTTCCTGTTGCCTTTTTGCTACATTGTGACGGAAATCACTGACTCGATCCATTGCGGTGCGTTGACGGCGCGTGCAGTGCAGAAGAACATGGATCTCGACGGACAGGGCGGTTCCCCGCGCATCAACGCCCATCAGGTTCCGCGACCAGAAGAAGATTGAGTGGCCGGCATCAGGCCCGATCGAAAACATGACGGCCTTGTCCATGCCGGGCTTCCGGACAGCCAAGGTCATACCGGCTTCAGATCCGGCACCTGACCGGACGCTTTTGACACGTTCTCCAAGGGGACCCGACCCGATGAAGAAGATCCTGCTCGGCAGCACCGCGCTCGCCGCCGCCGCCGCCCTCGCGGCTCCCGCTTCGGCAGCCGAAAAGATCAAGCTCGGCCTGGGCGGCTATTATCAGACCGCGTTCGTGCTGATCGACGAAGACGTCGCCAACACCCGCACCGACAGCCTGAAGCAGGAAGGCGAGCTCTATTTCACCGGCGAGACCACGCTCGACACCGGCGTCACCGTCGGCGTGATGGTCCAGCTTGAGGCCTATACCGATGGTGACCAGGTCGACGAGCATTATGTCTATTTCGATGGCGGCTTCGGTCGCGTCCAGTTGGGTGCCGCCGACTCGGCCGCCTATCTGATGCATTATTCGGCCCCGACCGCGATCGCCGGCCACGGCGTCGACAGCCCGAACTTCTTCCATGCCACGCCGCCCGGCACCCATGGCATCGCGTCGAACTACACCTTCCTGAACACTACCGGCGACGCCAACAAGCTGAGCTATTTCACCCCGCGCTTCGCGGGCTTCCAGCTGGGCCTGTCATATACCCCCAGCCTGGCCGGTGGCCTGGGCGGCAGCTCCGGTGCCTATGGCAACCTGCCCGACAACACCGTCGGCGCGCAGGAGAAGATCGTCGAGATTGGCGCCAACTACGTCAACACCTTCGGCGGCGTCGATGTCGCGATCTCGGCCGGTTATCTGACCGGCACGCTGGAGCAGGACGCGGCAGGCTTCGACGACCAGGAAGTCTTCACGATCGGCACGCAGATCGGCTTTGCCGGCTTCACCTTCGGCGGCGGCTACCAGAAGAACAATCTGGGCGTGGCGTTGGACGAAGACCTTGAGCAGTGGAATGTGGGCCTGACCTATGGCTTCGGTCCGTTCACGGTCGGCGCCGGTTATGGCTATGGCAGCCAGACCTATGTCGGCGGCGTCGAAGACGAGCTCAGCACCATCGAGGTCGGTGGCACCTACGAGATGGGCCCGGGCATCAGCCTGATGGCCGGCTATTTCAACTACGAGTTCGACTCGACCATTCCTGCGAACCGCAACACCTCGGACGCCTTCATGATCGGCACCTCGTTCGATTTCTGATCGGGCGAACCGCCCTCGGTCCGGCAAGCGGGGCCGGGGGCGGCATACCGATCGGTTAGCTGCGATTACCCCCCGAAGCCGGCCTCCGCTCTTTGTTCAGCTGATGATGACCTGATCCTGGCCATCCTCATGTCTGTTGTTTCTGTGCCACAGTGTGGCGGGAAGCGCGCCATGCAGGGTGAGTGTTGCTTGACCACCGATAGCCTCGGATGGAACATGGCGACGCACAGCGCTTTGGATACGGCTTCGACGGCACCCTATTACGGGCTGTATCCCCTGGCGCGCGATGCCGCGTCGGGCCATTCGTGCTTGGAGAAGATATCCGAGACGACGGGCCTGGCTCCCACCGGTTCTAGGGGAACTGACCGATGAAGAAGATTCTGCTTGGCACGTCCGCCATCGTCGCCGCCGGCCTGCTGGCCGCGCCCGCCAATGCCGCTGAGAAGATCAAGCTGGGCCTGGGTGGCTATTACCAGACTGCCTTCGTGCTGATCGACGAAGATGTCGAGAACACCCGCACCGACAGCCTCGCCCAGGAAGGTGAAATTCACTTCCTGGGCGAGACCGTGCTCGACAACGGGATCAAGGTCGGCGTGAACGTCCAGCTGGAGGCCTACACCAAAGGCGACCAGATTGACGAGCATTACGTCTATTTCGAGGGCGGCTTCGGTCGGGTCGTTCTCGGCGCCGAGAACTCGGCCCCGTATCTGATGCACTACAGCGCCCCCTCGGCGGTTGCCGGCCATGGCGTCGAGAGCCCGAACTTCTTCCATGCGTCGCGTCCGGTGAATGCGCTTGGTGACGAGCATGCAGTGGCCACGCCCGTCACCCTCCTGAACACCACCAGCGATGCCAACAAGCTGACCTACTTCACCCCGCGCTTCTCGGGCTTCCAGCT
This sequence comes from Tistrella bauzanensis, assembly GCF_014636235.1. NCBI lineage: Bacteria > Pseudomonadati > Pseudomonadota > Alphaproteobacteria > Geminicoccales > Geminicoccaceae > Tistrella > Tistrella bauzanensis. The sequence goes on along the minus strand of NZ_BMDZ01000035.1, from coordinate 767 downwards.
GGGTCTGTCCTACACCCCCAGCCTGGCCGGTGGCCGTGACGGTTCGTCGGGTGCCTATGGCAACCTGTCGGATAACGTCGCGGGTCGTCAGGAGAAGATCGTCGAGGTCGGCGCCAACTACGTCAACACCTTCGGCGCCTTCAATGTGGCGGCCTCGGCCGGCTACACCGGCGGCTCGCAGGAAGTCGACATGGTCGGCGGCGACGATATCGAGGCCTGGAGCCTGGGTGCGAATGTCGGCTATGCCGGCTTCACCTTCGGCGGCGCCTACATGACCAGCAACCAGGGCCTTCAGCTCGACGAAGACCTGGAGCAGTGGAATGCCGGTCTGACCTATGGCTTCGGCCCCTACAAGGTCGGCGTCGCCTATGGCTTCGGCAGCCAGACCCTGACCGGTGGTCGTGAGGACGAACTGGCGGTCCTGGAAGTTGGCGGCACCTATGCGATGGGTCCGGGCGTCAACCTGATGGCCGGCTACTACAACATCGACTTCGATTCGACCGACAGCACCCTGCGCAACACCGCGGACGTGTTCATGATCGGCACGGAGCTGTCGTTCTGAGCCTGATTTCGCCTCAGTAAGACATGCCTCACTGAAAATGGCCGCTTCCGAGAGATCGGAAGCGGCCATTCTTTATTCTGCTGATGGACGGGGCACTGTCTTCGACTCCAGGGCAGTGGTCCTCTCAGAGCCCAACCGAAAATTATGTTGAGTGATTTCAGCGGCTTGTGATTCTCTGTGGTTTGCGAAGACGACGGAGGATCGT